>DASWWE010000016.1:0-16251 GCA_036406055.1 Flavipsychrobacter sp.
CGGGCATCCGCGACTTTGTACGAATGTTTTATGATCGTGCAGGTACCGATACGGCGCAGATGCCCAAATACCTGCTGCTGTTTGGCGATGCATCGTATGACTATAAAGACAGGGTAAGCAACAATACCAATTTTGTACCCACTTTTGAATCGGCACAATCTTTAAATAATCTTGGTAATTATTGTGGTGATGATTTCTTTGGTTTCCTGGATGATAATGAGAATATTGAAAAAACAGGTATTGCCAATACGCTGGATGTAGGCGTGGGCCGCCTGCCTGTAAAATCGCTGGAAGAGGCGAACAATTTTGTAAACAAGGTGAAACATTATAAGAGCCCTGCATCGTTAGGTGCATGGCGACTGTCGGCTACCATCATAGCCGATAATGAAGATGGAGCAGGTCCGCATATGGAAGATGGTGAGATAATGGATGCCACCGTGCAGGCCAACAGCAATATATATAATGCTACCAAGGTGTACCAGGATGCGATACCAATGGTATCTACACCGGGTGGTACGCGTGCGCCGGATGCCAATAAAATGATTAATGATCAGGTATTTAAAGGCACCCTGCTGCTGAACTATAGCGGCCACGGTAATACGGAAGTACTATCGCATGAGCGTATCATAACACAAGATGACTGGAACAGCTGGAAGAATTTTGATAAAATGCCATTCTCTGTAACCGCTACCTGCGACTTTGGCCAGTTTGACCAACCGCAATATGTATCGGCAGGAGAGCAGATAGTGCTGAAGAAAGATGGTGGTGTGATAAGCGCCGTAACTACCGTGAAACTGGTGTACCAAAGTCCGAACCGTATATTGAACAAGGATTACCTGGATGCACAGTTTCAACATATAAATGGTAAATGGAACACTTTTGGCGATGCCTTCCGCATAGGGAAGAATAAAACTTACAGCAAAGCATCGACCGCAGAGGGCGATATCCTGAACTTCCGTAAGTTCTCTTTATTTGGCGACCCGGCACTGGAGCCTAACTTCCCCGAATACTTTATCTATACAGAGAATGTGATACAAGGTGCTACCAATAAACAGGTAGATACCATCAATGCCCTTGGTGAATATATAGTGAACGGCTATGTGGGCGATATAAACGGCAACATACTGGGCGACTTTAACGGCCGGGCCGATATAATCATCTTTGACAAGCCACGCACGCTGAAAACCCTTACCAATATCAATAAGACCTTTACGGTGCGTAACAATATCATCTACAAGGGCAAGGCCACGGTAACGAACGGCAAATTCTCTGTAACTTTCATTGCCCCTAAGGATATTAATTATGATTATGGTAAAGGCAAAGTGAGCTTTTATGCAGAAAATGGCAAGACAGACGCAGCTGGTGCCAACTTTAACTACACTGTAGGTGGTTTCTCAGATTATCCTGTTACGGATAATAACCCGCCAAAGGTGCGGCCATTTATAGAAGATAGCCTCTTCCGCAATGGCGGGCTTACAGGGCCTAATACCCTGCTGTATGCTATACTTGAAGATGAAACAGGCATCAACGTATCGGGCAATGCTGTGGGCCACGACCTGACGGCTGTGCTGGATGGAAAGGTCCAGGAAGCCTTTATCCTGAATGACTATTACGAAACCGAGCCGAATACGTACAAGCGCGGTTATGTAAACTTCCCCATGACGGGGCTGGCAGAAGGCCGTCACCGCTTGGTAGTGAAAGCATGGGACGTAAATAATAATTCAGGCGAGGGCGTTGTAGATTTTGAGGTGGCTAACGGCCAGGTGATGAAAGTGCAGCAACTGATGAACTATCCCAACCCTTTTCATGACGTAACGCACTTTGTATTTGAGCACAACCACCCCGATGAATATATGTGGGCTGAAATAAATATTTATAATACTGCAGGCGTATTAGTGCGTACCATCAGGCAAAATTTCTACCCCAGCAGTAGCCGCAGCAAAGAAATAACCTGGGACGGCACAGATAATAACGGTGCTAAAATAGCTTCCGGCGTGTATATTTATAGAATGAGCATTACGACAGATAGCGGAACTAAAGATTCGGCATACCAAAAACTTGTGTTTATACGTTAATTTTCAGAACACAAAGCGTATATTGCTTGTCCGATTGTATAACAGAGGATACAATTTGATAGCAATCATAAATTAAAATACCTTTGCAAAGCTTTAAAATAAATTATAATAGAATGGCAAAACGTTTTGCTTTAGCAGGATTAACTGTAGCAGCAGCCCTCACTTCTTTCACCACTTTTGCGCAAACTAACCTGAATGGTACTACCAATACCGTTACTACCGCCGTACCTTTTTTGCGTATATCTCCGGATGCCCGTGCAGGCGCTATGGGTGATGTAGGTATAGCAACATCTCCGGATGCCAATGCACAACACTGGAACATTGCTAAACTGCCATTTGCTGAAAAGAAATATGGTGTATCTCCAACTTATACTCCATGGTTGAAAGATATAGTGCCTGATATATTCCTGGCTTACCTTTCCGGTTATGCTAAGTTTGGCGAGAAAGTACCGCAAACTATCAGTGCATCACTTCGCTATTTTTCACTGGGTGAAATAAACTATACAGACGTAAACGCGCAACCTTTGGGTACCGGCCGTCCTAACGAGTTTGCTTTCGACCTGGGTTATGGCCGTAAGCTTTCTGAGAACCTGTCTACCGGCCTTAGCTTCCGCTATATACACTCTGCCATCGCTTCGGGCCTGGCATCGGGTAGCAACGTAGATTACAAACCGGGTAATGCATTTGGTGCCGACCTGGGTATCTACTATACCAAAACGAAAGAGATAGACGAATTCCGCAACTCAAACATCAGCCTGGGTGCTGTGCTGAGCAATATCGGTTCTAAAATAGCTTACAGCTCTACCCGCAGGGATTTCATACCAATGAACCTTGGTTTGGGTGGTGCCTATACTTACAAAGCGGATGAGTATAACAAAATCACCTTTGCATTAGACATCAACAAACTGCTGGTGCCTACACCGCAGGATAGCTTTGATGCAGCTGGTAAGCAATATCGTTACATACCTGAAAAATCTGTAGTATCGGGTCTATTCGGTTCATTTGGCGATGCACCGGGTGGTTTCAGCGAAGAGCTGAAAGAATATCAAATATCACTGGGTGCTGAATACTGGTATCAAAACCAGTTTGCAGTACGTGCAGGTTATTTCTATGAGAATAAAGACAAAGGTGACCGCCGCTACTTTACTTGTGGCCTTGGCGTACGCTACCAGGTTTTCAACCTGAACTTTGCTTACCTGGTGCCTTCAGGCAGTGGTATCAACCGCAACCCGCTTTCAAACACATTCCGCTTCTCGCTGATGTTTGAATTTGATGGTAAAAAGAAAGAAAGTGAAGCGCCTTAGTAGAAGGCTTCGTTATAAAATTAAAGCGCGTTTCCCAACGCGCTTTTTTTGTGCTTTACATATACTCGCTTAGTTCCAGCCAGCGCAGCTCTTTTTCTTCCAGTAGCTGCGTTATTTCAGTAATACGGTTGGTAAGCTTTTGCAGTTCTTCATAAGGCAGCGTGCCGCTGCTCATTTTCTCTGTTATTTCGGCTTTCTCTTTTTCCAGCGCAGGCAGTTCTTTTTCCAGTTGTTCAAACTCGCGCTTCTCGTTGAAGGAAAGCTTCTTCTTGTCTTTGAGTTTGGCGGCGGGTGCTTCTATAGTGTTGCTTTGTTGTGCCGCTTCAGGCGGTGGTGCCTGTTGTTGTTTTTTCTTTTGTTCCTCTTCTTTTTCCCAAATGCGGTAGTGAGAATAGTTTCCCGGAAAATCGCGCACCATGCCATCGCCTTCGAATACGAATAGGTGATCTACCAACCTATCCATAAAGTACCTGTCGTGCGATACGATGAGCAGGCAGCCCTGGTATTCGCTCAGGAAGTTTTCGAGTACCGAAAGGGTGGGCAGATCGAGGTCGTTTGTAGGTTCATCCAGTATCAGGAAGTTGGGGTTGCGAAAGAGCACCGATAAAAGTTGCAAACGCTTCTTTTCACCGCCGCTCAGCTTACTGAGGTAAGTATATTGCTGTTCGGGTGGAAAGAGGAATAGCTGCAGGAATTGCGCTGCGCTTAACGAACCACCATTAGCCAGCGGGAAATTTTCGGCTATGCGCTTTACAAATTCTATCACACGCATGTCCTCTTTTATTTCCAGTCCCTGTTGGGAGAAGTTGCCGAAGATAACCGTGTCGCCAATATTTATCTTTCCACTATCGGCAGGCTCGTGGCCCTGCAACATTTGCAGGAAAGTAGATTTACCGGCACCATTCTTGCCCACTACACCTATACGGTCACCTTTCTTGAAGGTATAGTCAAAGCCCTTCAGTATTACTTTATCGCCAAAGCTTTTGTACACTTTTTTCAGCTCTGCTATTTTACCACCCAGGCGGTTCATCTTCATTTGCAGTTCCAGCGTATTGTCTTCTATGCGTTGCTTAGCACGTGCTTCTACATCGTAAAAATTATCGATACGGCTACGCGATTTGGTAGTGCGGGCTTTGGGTTGTTTGCGCATCCATTCCAGCTCCTTGCGGTATTCGTTTTTTGCTTTATCAATGCTGGCTTGCTGGCTTTCTATACGTGCCGCTTTCTTTTCTATGTAGTTTTCGTAATCGCCTTTGTATTCAAAAAGGGTTGAGCCATCCAGTTCCCATATTTCATCGCACACACTATCCAGGAAATAACGATCGTGGGTAACGAGCAGGAGGGTTACATTTTCCTGGTTCAGGTAATGTTCCAGCCATTCTACCATGCCTACATCCAGGTGGTTGGTAGGTTCATCCATTATCAGCAATACGTGCTTATGCTCAAAGCCGATGTCTATCAGCGTTTGTGCCAGGGCTACCCGTTTACGCTGCCCGCCTGAAAGTGTATTGACAGGCTGCTGCAGATGGTGTATGTTCAACTTGCCTAATATTTGTTTCACCTTAGCTTCAAAATCCCAGGCATTCAGTTCATCCAGCTTTGCCAGTGCTTCTGATAAAGCAACCGGGTCCTTCTCTTCTGCATCCACAATACGCTCGTACTCGCGCAGGGCTTCGGCCACAGGATGCTTGTAGTGAAATATATTATCCAGTACAGATAAGGCTTCATTAAACTTAGGCTCCTGCTCAAAAAGGGCTACGGTTACATCTTTATGTATCCATACAGTGCCATCATCGGGCTGGTCCTGCCCGGCCAGTATTTTCAACAATGTAGATTTGCCACTACCGTTTTTGGCTACCAGGGCTATTTTATCGCCCTCGTTGATATGAAAAGAAATATTGCTGAATAATGGTTTTACTCCAAACGACTTGCTGATGCCCTCTGCTGAAACGTAATGCATAGGCGGCAAAATTAAGCGCAAAGCGCCTAACAGAGCTTTATTATTTTATGGTTGCTTTAAAGGCATGGTATTTTGACTTATCACAGAAAAAAAGTATTTTTCATATATTCTCAAACGAATCCCATCCTTGATATGATAATAGGCGTATTGAAAGAACAGGCTCCCGAAACAAGAGTATCGCTGGTGCCTGAAGTGGTAGCTGCATTGGTGAAGTTGAAGGCAGAAGTATGGATAGAGAGCGGTGCCGGAGATCATGCGTTTTTTGATGATAATAGTTACATAACCGCCGGTGCACAAATAAAAAGCCGGGCAGATATTACCGCTGGAGCAAAGCTGCTGCTAACCATGCACGGAGATAATGTGCCTGATAACCTGAATAGCCATGCCGTCATACTGGGTGTATATCAACCATTATATAACGCCGGACAGATGCAGCAATGGGCTATGAAAGGCTATACCGTATTCAGTATGGATACCATACCACGTACTACACGTGCACAAGCTATGGATGTGCTGAGCTCTCAGGCGAACATTGCGGGGTATAAAGCAGTGCTGCTGGCAGCCTATCAATACAGTCGTTACTTTCCTATGTTCATGACAGCGGCAGGTAGTATACCGCCAGCTAAAGTTTTGATACTGGGTGCAGGTGTGGCCGGGCTGCAAGCCATTGCAACAGCCAAGCGCTTGGGTGCAGTGGTGGAAGTGTTTGATACCCGGCCAGCGGTGAAGGAAGAGGTAATGAGCCTGGGTGCCAAATTTGTAGAAGTAGAGGGTGCTGCCGATGCATCGAAAGCTGGCGGGTATGCCGTAGAGCAAAGTGCAGAGTTTCAGCAAAGGCAGAAAGAAAAGATACATGAGCATGCTAAGAAAGCGGATATCATCATCACTACGGCACAGATACCGGGTAGAAAGGCACCTATACTGATAACAAAAGAGATGATAGAAGATATGCGTGCAGGCTCTGTGATTATAGACATAGCATCTGTAACTGGTGGCAATACCGAGCTAACACGTAACAATGAAACCGTGTTGCATAAAGGCGTGACCATAATAGGCAACTCTGCATTGCCGGCTACAGCGCCATCTGATGCCAGTAAGGTATATAGCAAAAGTGTGCTCAATTTCCTGAAGCTTGTAATAGATAAAGACGGTAGCCTGCACCTGGACTTTAATGATGACCTTGTGAAAGGTACCTGCATAGCACATGCAGGCAGCATTACCAATGAACGTGTACAATCAATAATAACTCCGCAAACCGCAAATGCTTAATACATGAATTTCATAACACAATTATTTACTGACCCTGCTACATACCGCCTGCTGACCATCGTGGTATTATCGGTATTCCTGGGTATTGAAGTGATATCGCGAGTGCCATCAGTACTGCACACCCCGCTAATGAGTGGCGCTAACGCTATACATGGCGTGGTAATCATCGGTGCCATCATCGTAATGGGGCAGGCACCTGCTGATGACTATCTCGCATTGATATTAGGCTTCATGGCAGTGATACTGGGTACACTGAATGTGGTGGGAGGCTTTGTGGTGACCGACAGGATGCTGGAAATGTTTGACAAAAAGAAAAAGAAGCGATCGTAAGAGAGTGGTTGCGTGCAGCAACAAGACATTAAAAGCAAGTGCCTCTTCAAAAACAACCAGATGACCAACATAATATTACCGCTTAGTTACCTGATAGGTTCCATCACATTTATACTAGGTTTAAAAATGCTGTCGCATCCCGACAGTGCGCGTAAGGGAAACCTTGTGGCCGCAGCGGGCATGACGATAGCCATACTGGCCACCATATTTCTGTATACAGACGAAGCCGGTAACCGGCTGGGCAACTACGGATGGATATTTGGCGGGCTGATAATAGGCAGCATTGTGGGTACGCTTGCTGCCAAGAAAGTACAGATGACCGCTATGCCGGAAATGGTGAGCCTCTTTAACGGTATGGGTGGGGCCTGTGCCATGCTGATATCCATTATTGAGTTCAAGCACCATACAACAGGTATATCGCCGGAGCTGTATGAGGAAGCAGGAACAACCATTTTTACCATCATACCCGGTACATTATTCATCACTATTATATTAGGTATGGTGATAGGTAGCGTGTCATTTGCAGGCAGCATTATAGCCTGGGGTAAGCTGAATGGCAAAATCAAAGATTTTTCTTTCAATGGGCAGCACATCATCAACCTGCTGCTGCTGGGTGTTATCACAGCGCTGACGATATACATTGTAGCAGCGAGGCCTGCTATTACGGTGACACTATTTTACACGGTACTTGCTTTGTCGCTGGTGTATGGTGTATTGTTTGTGTTCCCGATAGGTGGTGCCGATATGCCTGTGGTGATATCATTACTCAATTCTTTTACCGGTGTGGCAGCAGCCTTTGGCGGCTTTCTATACAACAACCCCGTAATGCTGACGGGTGGCATATTGGTAGGCTCTGCAGGTACCATACTTACCATACTAATGTGTAAAGCCATGAACCGATCGCTGAAAAATGTATTGATAGGGTCGTTTGGCGGTAATAAAGTTAGTAGTGGAGCCAGCGGCACAAAAGAGCAGGGCAACTATAAAGAAATATCGCTGAATGATACTGCGGTACTCATGGCTTATGCACAGAAGGTGATGATCATACCGGGTTATGGCCTTGCTGTAGCCCAGGCACAGCATGCCTGCCACGAATTGGAAAAACTGCTGAATGAGAAAGGCGTGGAAGTGTATTATGGTATTCACCCGGTAGCGGGCCGTATGCCGGGGCACATGAATGTGCTACTGGCAGAAGCCGATGTGCCATATGAAAAGTTGCTGGAAATGGAGGATGCCAACGACCAGATGGGCTCTGTAAATGTGGTAATGATACTGGGTGCCAATGATGTGGTGAACCCAGCTGCTAAAGACGACCCCGGAAGCCCGATATATGGCATGCCGATATTGGAGGTGGAAAAAGCAGAGCATGTGATTGTGAACAAACGAAGCATGAAGCCGGGGTATGCGGGTATTGAGAATGAACTATTCTTCCGCCCAAAAACATCGATGCTGTTTGGTGATGCCAAAAAAGTGCTGCAAGACCTGGTAAGCGAGCTGAAACAAATATAATGACCGATTGAAAAATAAAATTTATAGCCTCCCCGTTAAAGGGAGGCTTTTATCTTTGCAGCATGCGCCATAGCTATTTTTTTACTGTATTTGCAGTATTATCCCTGTTCTTTGTTGTTTCCTACACGGCCTGCATAAAAGATAAATGTGGTACCGTGATATGTGATAATGGAGGTGTATGCGTGCAGGGAAAATGTGCCTGCCCTGCGGGATATGAAGGGGATTTCTGCCAGAAACAATGGAACGAAAAATTTGAAGGCAACTGGAATGCAAGCGATTCTATGAACCGGGTAGGAACCCGCATCAATTATGCCATAGTGATAGATGGTGGGGCCACTAAGGATAGCTTTTATATATATGGTTTTATGGATACAGTAGATGCATTACTGTGCACACGAACCGCGCCGCTGAAGTTTAGTTTTCAGGCCGATAGGAAGGTGGATAGCTTTGTAACGATAAAGAGCGGCAATGGCATAGTAGATAGCCTTACCGGCAACATAACCGGTATCTATAGCATACAGAAAAAGCTGGCAACTAAAGACACTTTTATGACTGTGTACTTTAGCTGGAAGCGATAGGATGTTTTACTTTTGTAAAAAGCACACACCTCAATAATGAACCGTTTCAGCAGACTGGTATTTACTACGTTTTTAAGCACTATGGCCCTTTTTACTTCGGTAGTGTATGTGGCCTGTAATAAAGAATCAAAATCTGCTGCACCAGATAGCTGTGCAAATGTTACTTGTAAAAACGGTGGCGATTGTGTGCAGGGGACATGCATGTGCCTGAATGGATTTGAGGAAAGTGACTGTAGTAAACGTTCTATTGAAAGAATGATAGGTAAATGGAAAGTAGAAGAAACTACGGTAGGCAGCAGCGCCGTACCTAACCGTGGTACCAAGCGAATATATACCATGACCATTGCAGAAATAGCTGGCAGCAATGTGAGCTTTACGGTATCCAACTTTATGGATAAAGGTACCAGCGACATTAAAGGTGACATAGGGTTGAGTTATAACTTTACTACTAAAACATACGAAAGGGATATACCTACCGCATACGTTATAAAAGATAATCAGACGGTTGCCGGTACTTATATCACTATCACTTCGGGTTCGGGGAAAGTAGACCAGTTTGGAAATACACTGAATGGCAGATACTATACGGTGTACCCTACCGATACTGCTACAGTTCGAGACACCATTAACTTCATTGCCTCATATATAAACTAAAGAATTGTGAGGCTTTGCATTGAAAATGCCTGAAAAAAATTTGCAAAAATCATTTTGTTGTCTACTTTTGCAATCCCGTTTCTGACGGATAGTTCTTTCTCAATGCAATAAATTAAGCCGCTTTAGCTCAGCTGGTAGAGCAACTGATTTGTAATCAGTAGGTCGCTGGTTCGATTCCGGCAAGCGGCTCTTTTTTATTTTTATGAAATGGCCGGGCAGATACCCAAGCGGCCAACGGGGGCAGACTGTAAATCTGCTGTCTTACGACTTCGGAGGTTCGAATCCTTCTCTGCCCACTTTACATTGTTTATGCTCTTTAGCATTGTGCAATGTGTAAGTAAAAACAAGCGGGAGTAGCTCAGTCGGTAGAGCGACAGTCTTCCAAACTGTAGGTCGCGGGTTCGAATCTCGTCTCCCGCTCTTATCAAAGCTGTTGTAGCTCAGTGGTAGAGCACTTCCTTGGTAAGGAAGAGGTCGGCAGTTCAATCCTGCTCAACAGCTCTCTTCTTTTTCTCTTTCTTCCTTTTATTTTATTGTTTCTATATGTTTGCTGCATATGCAGGCAATTCGTCGTTTTCTATTGCGCGAACATAATTTAGTGTTCCTGTTTTGCATGGCCGTAATGACCGGCCCTGCTATTGCCATTCTATTCGCTTTCGATTTATCTCAAACCAAAGACTGCTATACCTATTTGGGGTTGGCTCATTTTGACTTTGACCAAAGCCCGGTGCGGAGGTTCCGGGTAATTATTCCATTTGCAGCGGCAGCGCTCAACAAAGTATTTGGCGGCGTCTTTTCAAAACTTGCCCCGTCTTATTTCAAAGGAGATTTTGGCTTGCCATTCAGTTTTTTCCTGATAAACATTTCCCTGATGTCTTATTATGGTGTGCTGATATACAGGTATTGTAAGGCATATGCGTTGCCCACTACCATATCTTTACTTGGTTTGTTAGTGATGCTTACTTGCAGGTACACCTCTTATACCGCAGCTTTGCCAATGGTTGATTCCTTGTTTTGCGTAGTAGTGGCAATGGTATTGCTGGGGATTAAGGAGCAGCATACAGCCATGTTGGTTACAGCTATCTTTTTAGGCCCTTTTGCAAAAGAAGCATTCATTTTTATAGCTCCGCTGATCTTTTTTTACAGCCACATAGATAAGCGCAAGCTAATAGGTTATTTTCTGCTTTCAGGCATACTGGTGTTTACATATCGGTATGTATATGAGCTATATGCGCCGGTGCAAGTGGTAGATGGGCTCCGTGCAGATTTATATCATTTTTACCGGATACCAACATATACAAAGACGCTTTTTGGGGGTATGGGATTGTATAAAGTAGTATCGAACCTGTTTGTGTGGCTGGCCGTGCCTGTGGCGGCTTATGTGTTTATTCCCGGTTATTTTAAAGCGGCTGTAAAACGGATGGAAAGTATATGGTTGTGGTTTATGGCATCAGTGGTTTTGCAGATGGTTTTATCGGGTTCGCTGGAGCGGATGTTCTATATATCTATGCCTGTTTTGTGCCTTTGGGTAGCTGTTACTGCCAATGAATTGAAAAAACAATATGCGCGAGGGGAAAAATAAATTTATTTGAATCAAAAATAACTTATATTTGCACACTTTTTAGGAAAAAACTACTCAAATTTTTTAAACAAGAATAACAATGGCAAAAGAGACCTTTAAGCGGGAAAAACCCCACGTAAACATTGGTACCATTGGCCACGTGGACCATGGTAAGACTACACTGACTGCGGCTATAACTACCATCCTGGCAAACAAAGGTTTGGCAGAGAAAAGGGGTTATGATGAGATTGATGCTGCTCCTGAAGAAAAAGAGCGTGGTATCACCATCAACACAGCTCACGTAGAATACCAGACAGCTAACCGCCACTATGCGCACGTTGACTGTCCAGGCCACGCTGACTATGTGAAGAACATGATTACCGGTGCTGCCCAAATGGACGGTGCTATCCTGGTGGTTGCGGCTACAGACGGTCCTATGCCACAAACGAAAGAGCACATCCTGCTGGCTCGCCAGGTAGGTGTACCTCGTATCGTAGTATTTATGAACAAAGTTGACCTGGTTGACGATCCTGAGATCCTGGACCTGGTTGAAATGGAAATCCGTGAACTGCTGAGCAAATACGAATATGATGGTGATAACACACCAATCATCAAAGGTTCTGCTACAGGTGCACTGGCTGGTGAAGAAAAATGGGTTGCTGCAGTTGACGAACTGATGGCTGCAGTTGACGAATACATTCCGCTGCCTCCTCGTCCAATCGATCAGGCATTCCTGATGTCTGTAGAAGACGTATTTACGATCACTGGTCGTGGTACAGTTGCTACAGGTCGTATCGAGCGCGGTATCATCAAAGTTGGTGAAAACGTTGAGATCGTAGGTTTCAATGAGTCTCCGCTGACTTCTACTTGTACTGGTGTTGAGATGTTCAAAAAACTTCTTGACCAAGGTCAGGCAGGTGACAACGCTGGTCTGCTGCTGCGTGGTATTGAGAAAAAAGATATCCGTCGTGGTATGGTTATCTGCGCTCCTAAGAGCATCACTCCACACACAGAATTCAAAGGCGAAGTTTACGTACTGAGCAAAGAAGAAGGTGGCCGTCACACTCCATTCTTCAACAAATACCGTCCTCAGTTCTATTTCCGTACTACAGACGTTACAGGTGAGTGCAAACTGCCTGAAGGTGTAGAAATGGTAATGCCTGGCGATAACGTTAACCTGCACGTACAACTGATCGCTCCGATAGCGATGGAAAAAGGTCTGAAATTCGCGATCCGCGAAGGTGGCCGTACAGTTGGTGCCGGTCAGGTAACTGAAATCATCAAATAATAACGCGCAGGACTACCTGCTTGTTAATAAGCTTAATAGCCATCGGTTTTCCGGTGGCTATTTTGTTGTGTGCAGAATATCGGATATTTGCCCAGCTATGGACACGATAACATACCTGAATACGGCAGCCACAGGATTGGTGGATGCAGACGTAAGACAAGCCGGGATATCCCTTTATGAAGCCTTTGAACAAAACGCCAGTACCCGTGCGGAAAAGTGGCGGTTTGAAGAAGAAAGCGCTATACGGCAAACGATAGCAGCTTTTGTTGGTGCAGATGCAAAGAACATTGCGATGCTTCCCAATTTTTCATGGGGGATGAATGGTATTGTACAATCGCTGAAAGGTAGCGTGAAAAGGGTATTGCTATACCGTGGTGATTATCCTTCCTTACTGGAGCCATTCAAACTCAATGACTTTGATATAACATGGATAGATGCTGCAGATGGGTTCACGATGCCCGCAGATGAAATAAAGAGGCTTATAGAAACAAAAAGTATTGATATCGTTGCTATCAGCCATGTGCAATGGACATCGGGCTATCGCCTTGAACTGAACGAGATAGGGGCATTGTGCCAGAAACACGGCATAGTGTTTATTGTAGATGCTACACAAAGCCTGGGTGCAGTGCCGGTAAATGTACATGAAACCAGAGCTGATGTATTTATAGCCAGCAACTACAAATGGATGAATGCAGGTTTTGGTACCGGTATCATGCATGTTACAAATGATTTTCTGGCTAAATATCCTCCCGTAGTGGGTGGTAATAACAGCTACGCCATGGTGGATGGCAAATGGCAGTATGCACCATCTGCACGCAGCTATGAGCCGGGGCACCCTAATATGTTTGGGCTGAATATCCTGAAAGCTGCGATAGAGCATAAGAATAGAATAGGTATGCCGCAAATATGGGCGCATAATATGCAGCTTACCCAACTACTGCTGGAAGAGCTGAAGCATCTGCCGGTTACGTTAATAGGGGGGTATGATACGGCTAACAGAACATCCATCGTGTTTCTGAAAGATGAAAGCGGGCTGGGCGAGTGGCTGAAGCAACACCATATAGTGGTGACGCACCGCGATGGCAACCTGCGCATCAGTATGCATTATAACAACACGGAAAAAGATATAGAAATGCTGGTAGATTGCCTGCGAAAATGGAAGTAAAAATATATATGAGGCTGCTTTACAGGCAGAAGCTGTTATATTTTGTGAGATTTAAAGAAGAAGTGTTTTTTTACCAAAAGTATTTTCATACATTTGCTATCCCAATCAGGAAGTCAAAAGACACTCTTTTGGCTTTTTAGTTTGTGCAAACCAGTGGAAGATAACTTGTTATTTTCCGTCTTTGAAAAATACGGGCATAGTTCAACGGTAGAATAGAGGTCTCCAAAACCTTAGATCGTGGTTCGAATCCGCGTGCCCGTGCTACTTTAATTAGCTGGTTACCAATCAGCTGATTAGCTAATTTTAATTATTATGGCCAAATTTGGAAGCTATATACAGGAAGCATACGATGAGTTGGTACATAAAGTGACCTGGCCATCGTGGGAAGAACTGCAACAAACTACGATCATCGTATTGGTTGCACTTATTATTACAACACTGGTGATATTCGGTATGGATTTCGCATCTGAAAAGATATTGACCATGTTGTATGACATTTTAGGCAAGTAAAGTATAACGAAGCAACATGTCAGAGGCAACAGTAAACCAGGAAACAAAGTGGTATGTATTGCGCGTAATCAGTGGCAAGGAGAAAAAAGCCAAGGAATACGTAGATAAAGAAATAAAGATAAATGGCTGGAGTAATGCCATATTCCAGGTGCTATGCCCCGTAGAAAAAGTTTTTAAAGTTCAGGCAGGTAAAAAAGTACTGCGTGAAAAAATATTATACCCGGGTTACCTGATGCTGGAAGCGGCAGATGGTAAACTGAATGATGATATGATACAAACCATCAAGAATGTATCGGGTGTTATTCACTTCCTGGGTAAAGACAATCCTACATCGCTGCGTAAATCTGAAGTGAACAAGATGTTTGGTAAGATGGACGAGGTGAGTGAACAAGGTATAGGCTATGCTGAACCTTACATTGTAGGTGAAACCGTACGCATCACAGATGGTCCGTTCAACGATTTCAACGGTACGATAGAAGAGGTAAACGAAGAGAAGAAGAAACTGAAAGTAGTAGTAAAGATCTTTGGCCGTGCTACACCGGTAGAGCTGAACTACATGCAGGTAGAGAAAATAGCATAATCAAACACATTGCTTATACGAAAGCAGCCATTAGCATTGCTAATGGCTGCTTTGTTTTAATTACCTTCTTCTGCTAAACACTCTGGGCGTATTCAGCTACCGAACCATGTATTACCCGTCTTAGGTCGGCAGTAAGTTCCTCTACATTCACTTCGTTCTTATCGCGTACACGTTTAATAAGATAAACAGCGGCAGTCATCAATGTTTGGTTGATCATCTGCATGTTGTTTACAAGATTGCCAACATAATCGTAGGAGTTTTGCCTGCTGGCTTTTAAATGTTTTTTCACCACAAGCCTTGACATACGGGTGAAAACGGCTAATGCTCTTTCCTGAGGATTCATTAGTAAAATGTTTTAATAGTTATAGTTCAGATTGCGTGTCCCTTATATGATGCAAATATGCATTGCATGGACGCTGAAGACAAATTTTATATGTGTTGTTAACGAGTGCTTTGCAACCCATTAACAACCGCTTAACACAATTAAAATGATGGATAGAAGCTGTAAGTATCAATCCTTTTTGCGGATATTGATCTGGCGTTTGCGTTGTTTAATATCGAAATAAATGGTCTTAGTATTATTATTTACTAAATCGGCAGGCTGGGAAAACTGTGTAGGCTTGAAGTTGTCATCGAAAGCCAGTGGGCTCAATGTAATGATGTAATTACCGCTGGGCAGGTTGAAATAGAACTCCCCATTTTCATCTGTAAGTGTAGCATACTTGATGGTATCTGCGTTTTCCACCGTTTCAGCGGTGACTTTAATGTTATTCAGTTTGAAGCTAAGGTTTGAATTGGAATCGATAGTAAGGTTGAGTTTACCTTGCAATATCTTACTTATTTTATACGGCACGTATAAGGTTTGGTTGCCTTTTACAGTAACAAATTGTGTAGGCCCTAAACTGGGAACCCAGCCGCGTATTTTACTGCTATAGCCAAAGTCGGCTTTGTATTCGCCTTTGTCTATGTTTTTGAATAAGATGCTGCCGTCCTTATCTGTAATAAAGAGATTATTGCCCAAAGAAAGCATTTGGCCTGCAACGGGCTCTTCATCATTGTTCTTCGTACCATCATTATTGGCATCTTTAAACAACACTACCCTAAGTGCATAATACTTGCGGGCAACTACAAAGGGGGCATGTAAACGAACACGCAGGGATGCACTGATATATGGTTTCATTTCCAATTGTTTCACAGGGATGATACCAATCATATTGAAGTCGAAGCCAAGCTTAGGGTTTGCATAGATCACATTGGCCAGTATGTTTGATGTTTCAATATCGCCCGGTTTTGTTTTGTTGTAGTTGAGTTGCGAACGGATGTTGAGCGTGCGTTTGAAAAGACTGATTTCTGCAAATGGGCTGATGACAATGCGCTCGTAAGCCTGCGGGGCTTTAATGTAAGAAATGTATTCGTGGTAATAGTAAGGGCCATTATCATAGCGGAATGAGGCGCCTATCCAGCGGTA
>DASWWE010000017.1:0-12612 GCA_036406055.1 Flavipsychrobacter sp.
GCAGCAGGTCGTCGCGGCGGGTAGAAGAAGCCACCAGGTCAATAGCCGGGAACACGCGCTTGTTGGCCAGGCGGCGGTCCAGTTGCAGCTCCATGTTACCGGTACCTTTAAATTCTTCAAAGATCACCTCGTCCATTTTAGAGCCGGTATCAATTAATGCAGTGGCAAGGATAGTTAGAGAGCCACCGTTTTCTACTTTACGGGCAGCACCAAAGAATTGCTTTGGTTTTTGCATGGCGTTGGCCTCTACACCACCCGATAATACTATACCGGAAGAAGGTGCTACGGTATTGTGCGCGCGTGCCAGGCGGGTAATCGAATCGAGCAGTATTACTACATCATGCCCTACTTCTACCAGGCGTTTTGCTTTTTGCAGTGCGATGGTTGAAACCTTTACGTGTTTATCAGCCGGCTCATCAAAGGTAGAAGCGATAACTTCTGCGCGAACACTGCGTTGCATATCGGTAACCTCTTCCGGGCGCTCATCTACCAGTACTATCATCAGGTAGCACTCAGGGTGATTAGCAGCAATCGCATTGGCTACTTCTTTCAGCAGCATGGTCTTACCCGTTTTAGGCTGGGCTACTATCAGGCCACGCTGGCCCTTACCTATAGGGGTAAACAGGTCCATGATGCGTGTGCTGTAGTTATTGCCGGGGCTAGACAGGTTCAGCTTTTCAAAAGGGAACAACGGTGTCAGGTAATCGAATGGTACGCGGTCGCGTATCTCATCAGGTAGCTTACCGTTTATGGTTTCCACTTTCAGCAGTGCAAAATATTTTTCACCTTCCTTTGGCGGGCGCACAGTACCGCGAACGGTATCGCCTGTCTTGAGGCCAAACAGTTTTATCTGTGAAGGAGAAACGTAAATATCATCGGGGGAACTCAGGTAATTGTAGTCACTGCTGCGCAGGAAACCGTATCCATCAGGCATCATCTCCAGCACACCTTCGCTGAAGACAACACCATCAAACTCTACATTAAATGCATTTTGTTGCTGCTGCTGTTGCTCACGGCGCTGCTGGTGGCGGCCATGATGCTGTTGTTGCTGTTGTGTTTGCTGAGGGCGTTCAGCGGGTTCGCCGGCGGTGGGTTCTTGCGGAGGTTGTACTTCCGCATCTGAAGTATCCGGCATTACGATATCCGACACTTCTTGTTGTGTAGCTTCAGCAGCAGGGCTTGATTCTTTCCTGTGTGCCGGCTTTTCTTCTGCAGTTGCGGGTACTGTCTCTTCGGCATTATTAGCTTTAGGTTTGCGGGCACGGCGTTTTTTGCCGTCTTCTTCCTCACTATTCGTGGTAGCTGCCGTTGTTTTTTCTTCTGTAGGTGTTTCCGCTTTAGGTTTGCGGGCGCGCGGCTTTTTGTTTTCGTTGTCCGATGCGCCGGCTGATTGGTTTATAGCTTGTTGATCCAATATCTTATAAATTAAGGCTTGTTTATCGAGGGAACGTGCGTTGCTGATTTTCATATGTTCAGCAACATCTAACAGCTCGGGAACGAGCATCTCATTCAATTGCAGAATGTCGTAAGGCATGCGTGATTTTTTTCTAAAAAAAGTGTTTGTTCTAAATGATCATTTATCCTAAAGGTCCCTTTATTAATTTTTTCCGGAAGTACCAGTATTAAATAAGTAAATGGGAAAGTATTCAGGTTTCTGAATGAAAGAATGGAGTGATACTCCTGATAAATGCAAGTTTACAAATGTTTTTAATAAAAAACCAAAAAATGTCAGTTTTTTATGTCATTAAAAGATAGAAATGACGTTGCCATGCGATTTATAGTGTCTTGTATAGGGGTATATTGAAAGCCCGGGAGAAAACTGAATAACTTGTTGTTATTGTAGTAGTTAAGGTGGTTTGCTGTGCGGGCTGTTTCTTTGGTTACCGTTATTTTACTGCCAAACAACCGGTTTCTTAACCAGTTCCAGCGCCATACGATACCGGTCATCAGGGCGTTGGCTTTTATATATGGGGGCTTTCTGCCCATAGCTTCTGCCATCCGGGTAAAAATGTCTTTATAGCTAAAGTTGCCTGCGCTTACTATAAAGCGTTCCGCGCTGATGTCGCTGTTCATCAGTCTATGGGCAAGAGCCACCACGTCCTTTACATCTACCCAGCCATTGATGCCTTCTGTATAAAAAGGGAATTCGTTGTATACTACTTTAATGAGGCGGGCAGAACCTTCATCCCAGTTGCCCTCACCCAGTATAATGCCGGGGTTAATAATCACAGCATCCAATCCTTCGCCTATGCCGCGCCATATCTCCAGCTCTGCATTGTATTTGCTGAGTGAATAGATGGAATTGTGCTTGCTTTCCTGCCATTCTTCTTCTTCGGTTATCTCTTTGCCCGCAGCATTACGCCCCAGTGATGCTATGGAACTTACATAGAGTATCTTTCGCACATTGCGCGCTATGGCTTCATTCACAATA
This sequence comes from Flavipsychrobacter sp., assembly GCA_036406055.1. GTDB lineage: Bacteria > Bacteroidota > Bacteroidia > Chitinophagales > Chitinophagaceae > Polluticoccus. Next base: position 2,432 of record DASWWE010000017.1, read on the forward strand.
TTGGCAGTAGCTTCCACATTAAAGTGCAGCATGCGTTGTTTATCACCGGGTGCGAAGGATACGACAGCGGCGCAATGATAAATGTCTTCGATACCTTCCATAGCAGCCTCTACTGCATATATATCCAGCAGGTCGCATTGCATCCAGCTGATGTTAGGCAGCAGTAATAATTCATCTTTGGGTGGATGGCTATTGTACAGCGCGCGTACAGGCTTTCCTTGCGCAGATAAATATTGCACTAAGTGTTGCCCAACAAAACCACTGGCGCCTGTAACGAGAATCATGCAGAAGTAAAGTGTAAAAGTAAAAAGGTAAAATGTGATACGGTCAACATTTTACCTTTTTCATTATCAGCTATATCGATTGAAACTGCTTTAAGAAACGTATATCATTTTGCGAATACAGGCGCAAATCATTCACCTGATATTTTATCTGTGTGATACGTTCTACACCCAAACCGAACGCAAAGCCGCTATACACTTCGGGGTCTATACCAAAGTTGCGCAACATGTTGGGATGCACCATGCCACAGCCCAGTATCTCTACCCAACCGGTGTGCTTACACAGGCTGCAACCGCTGCCGCCGCATACCGTACACGATATGTCCATTTCGGCACTAGGCTCTGTAAACGGGAAATACGATGGGCGAAAACGAACTTTCGTATCAGGCCCAAACATCTCTGTAACAAAATAGTACAGTGTTTGTTTCAGGTCGGCAAACGATACATTCTTATCTATATACAGCCCTTCGCACTGGTGGAAAAAGCAGTGTGCACGTGCCGATATGGTTTCGTTCCTGTATACGCGGCCGGGGCATATCACACGTACCGGCAGGTTGCCCTGTTCCATAATACGTGCCTGTACCGATGAGGTATGCGTACGCAACACCCAATCCGGATTTTGCGATACGTAGAAGGTGTCCTGCATATCGCGTGCCGGGTGGTGCTCCGGCATGTTCAGCGAGGTAAAGTTGTGCCAGTCATCTTCTATTTCAGGGCCGGTAGCCACGCTGAAGCCTATCTTTTCGAATATCGATATGATCTGGTTTTCAACCATGCGTAAGGGGTGCCTGGTGCCTGTTGGCAATGGCGTACCCGGCAGGGTCATATCTATCGTTTTATCTGCTTTCTTATTACTGTTTTGCAAGTGCGCAAAATCCTCATACTTTGCCTCTGCCAATTGTTTAAAAGCATTCAGCAACTGGCCGGCATCTTTCTTTTGCTCTACGGGCACATGCTTCATCTCGCCAAATACCTGCTTCACGATGCCTTTGGCACCCAGGTATTTTATACGGTACGATTCCAGTTCTGTAGCATCAGCAGGGGTAAATGCTTGTATATCCTGCTCGTGCGTTTTTAATAATTCCTGTAAGGATTGCATAGATGGCAAAGATAATGGATAAAAGGCTTTGTCATATTGTATTTAAATGCATTTCAGCTGTCGCTGCCGGTGTTATCTTTATTGCCATGAAAAAGCAAGGCAGTTTTATGGTATGGACAGTATGGATACTCTGTATCCTGTCGCGCCTGCCGCAATTGCTGAGCGAAAACCTGGTATTGGATGGCGATGAATGTGTAGTGGCCATAATGGCTAAACATATTTATGCAGGTAAGGACTTTCCCTTATTCTTTTATGGCCAGCAGTACGGTTTTTCATTGGTAGAGGCCTTGATGATTGTACCTTTTTATGCGGTGATGTGCGTGAAGGCTATAGCCGTAAAGTGTGCCATGCTATTGCTATGGTCGATTGGGGTAGTGTTTCTTTACAAGGCATTGTTACAACTGAATAAAGGCAGGGCATACATACCACTTGTGCTTATTGCTTTACTGGTGCTGGGTCCTGCATGGGCGGTATGGTCTATGAAGGCACGTGGCGGTTATCTTACAGCTTTTACGTTGTCGTCATTGTTGTTGTATTTGCTTACAAAAAAGGATAACATTAGCGGGGGTACATGGATAACTGCCGGACTGCTATTGGTGCTGGTATACGAAAGTATGCTGCTGTGGCTACCGGGCATGTTATTGATATGCGTCTATTATTTGTACCGGCAAAAGAGCGTAGCCAAAACATTAAGTTTTGTGCTGCCTGCTGCTTTGTTGCTTATTGCTTTTCATTTTTACAGGAAGACCCTCCCCGATTTTCACCATCCGGATGCTACTGCCCCTATGGCCGAATGGCTCAAAAATGTTTGGCGCGTGCCGCAGTATATGTACACATCGTTCCAGGGGAATTATTTCTTTTTTGATGTATATCCACCCAATTTCTTCCAGTCAGCCTTTGCTGCAGGGTTTTGCGCACTGGTATTGATGGCCGTGATAGGTGGCATCATTTGCTTGCGAAAAGCTCCCTTTTTAGGTGTTATAACCCTTGCCATCCTGATAGCTTTAGGTACTACCATACTATCGCCGCGTATGCATTACAGGTATCTGTTGCCTATAACAGGGTACACCATACTGGCACTGCAACTTATTCTGAATGAAGTACGCTTTAGAAAAGCCTATTCATTAATAGCCGGCGCATTTATTGTTTCCGGTATTGTTTCTGTAATAACATTCAAGGATTTCAACTTTACGGTAGTAAAAGAAAAGTCCTTTATGAAAGCGATCCGTTATATGGAACGGCAGGGCATCTACTATACTTACTGTCACGATCAGTACCTGGTATGGCAACTGATATTCTATTCAAATGAAAAGATACTAAGCCGCGAAATGCCCAAAGGTGCCCGTTATCCTGCATATCATGATGAAATAGATGCGGCCCTCAATAGCGGTAAAAAAACGGCTCTCATCGGGTTTAAGGATGACTACTTCGGGCTGGATGTACAAGACCCTGTGTTCATCGATTACATTTATGTAAAAGAGAACTTCCCTAAAGCAGAGCTGGACAAAAATTTTGATTTCTAAGGCATAATACAGATAGGTGCGCCAATGGCCACTTTATCGAATAGCTCATCCATTTCTTCATTGGTTACAGCAATGCAGCCATAGGTCCAATCCCTGTAGGTGTGCAGCTTGCCCCAATACCCCTCCCCATTGGGCAGGCCGTGTATTTTTATGCTACCGCCGGGTGATTTGCCCAGGTTTTTTGCATGGGCTTTATCGTGCTCATTTGGATAGGATATGCCAAGGTTTTTATAGCAGGTACTGTTAGGGTTGCGGTCGTAAATACGATACAGTCCTTCCGGTGTACGCATATCGCCTTCATATTGCTTATGGCCTTTGGGTTGCCTGCCCAGTGCTATTTTATAAGTCTTCAGCAGTTTGCTATGACTATAAACCTGCATTCGCCTTTTTGATTTATAGACGGCAATACTGTCAATTTGGGTATCGGCAGCCAGCGTGGTGTTGCTATCGCAACTACTGAGCATGACAATAGCAGGCATACAAAAGGCGAGCAGGCGCAAATGCATATTTAGTTTTTCTACCAGATGCATACGCGATTGGTTTCCATATGTCGGCATTGTTAAGATTAGCATAAACTAAGAAATAGTTGTCGTTTTTGGTTAAATTGTATTGTCAAAAAAATATTAAAGATGAACAGGGCTATTCGTAAGGTTGCGGTAGTAGGTAGTGGTGTTATGGGCAGTCGTATTGCCTGCCATTTTGCAGGTATAGGTGTCAAGGTTTTGCTGCTGGATATTGTTCCGCGGGAACTGACAGAAGCAGAAAAAGCAAAAGGGCTGACAAGCGATAGCAAGCAGGTACGCAATCGCATAGTGAGCGAAGCATTGCAGGCTACCTTAAAGGCCAAGCCAAGTGCCGTTTATACCAAAGAAGTAGCCAACAATGTATCGATAGGAAATATAGACGATGACCTGCCCAAGATAGCCGATTGCGATTGGGTACTGGAAGCTGTTATTGAAAGACTGGACATCAAACAGCAGTTGTTTGAGAAGATAGAAAAACATCGCAAACCCGGCACGCTCATCACTACCAATACTTCGGGTATTCCCATTCACCTGATGAGTGAGGGCAGAAGCGAAGATTTCAGGCAGCACTTCTGTGGCACCCACTTTTTCAATCCGCCGCGTTATTTAAGATTATTGGAAATCATTCCGGCACCCGATACCAAACAGGAGGTAATAGACTTCCTGATGCTGTATGGTGATAGATACCTGGGCAAAACAATGGTGCTGTGTAAAGACACGCCAGCTTTTATTGCCAACCGTGTAGGGGTGTTTGGTTTTATGGCAGTCTTTCATGCTATGCAGCAACTGGGTATGAGTGTAGATGAGATAGACCTGCTGACAGGTACTATCATGGGAAGGCCTAAGTCGGCCACTTTCCGTACGGGTGATGTGGTGGGCTTAGATACATTGGTACACGTAGCCAGGGCATTACCTGAAAATGCGCGCAACGACGAGGCAAAAGATATCTTCAAGATGCCACCGTTTCTCGAAAAAATGCTTGAGAACAAATGGCTGGGTGATAAAACAGGACAGGGCTTTTATAAGAAAGTAAAAGGCGAAAAAGGTAAATCAGAAATACTGACGCTGAACCTGGATACCATGGAGTATGGGCCGAAGCAGAAGTCGAAATTCGCAACTATAGAAACAGCAAAACCGATAGATGATCTGAACCAACGTCTGAAAGCACTGTATGCAGGGCAGGATAAAGCAGGTGAGTTTTACAAGCTATTTCACCATATGCTGTTTGCCTATGCCAGCAACCGCATCCCTGAAATAGCTGATGAACTGTATAAAATAGATGATGCGCTGAAGGCCGGCTTTGGCTGGGAGATAGGGGCCTTTGAAAGCTGGGATGTACTGGGCGTAAGAAAGGTTTTGGAACGTATGGATGCCGCCGGTATAAAAGCTGCTGACTGGGTGAAAGAAATGTTGGCTGCAGGTAATGAAACATTTTACAAAACAGAGAACGGCCAGCGTAAGTATTACGATATAGCCTCGAAAGCATATAAGACCATACCGGGTAGTGGCACGTTCATCATACTGGAACACCTGGATGAACAGGTGGTATGGAAGAACAGCGCCGCAAAGCTGTATGATATAGGTGACGGCGTAGTAGCCCTGCGCTGGAATACCAAGATGAACAGCATAGGTGGCGAAGTGCTGGAAGCCGTACAAAAGTCGATAGCAATTGCAGAACAAAAATATAATGGGTTGGTAATAGCTAACAACGGGGCCAACTTCAGTGCAGGTGCCAATGTAGGTTTGATATTCATGCTGGCTGCCGAACAAGAATATGATGAGCTGGATATGGCAGTACGCCAATTTCAGAACACCACCATGCGTCTGCGCTATAGCAGTGTGCCGGTAGTAGTAGCGCCACATGGTATGACACTGGGTGGGGGGTGCGAAATGTGCCTGCATGCAGATGCGGTACAGGCGGCTGCGGAAAGTTATATCGGCCTGGTAGAGCTAGGTGTGGGCCTGATACCCGGCGGCGGTGGCACTAAAGAAATGGCACTGCGCGCCAGCGACAGGAACATTAAAGAAGATATAGAGCTGAACTATTTACAGCAACTATTCATAAACATAGGCACAGCGAAAGTATCCACATCGGCACACGAAGCCTATGAAATGTCGATACTGCGTAAAGGAACCGATGGTATATCCATTAACCCTGACAGGCGTATTGCCGATGCGAAGCGCAGGGTATTACTGATGCACGAGCAAGGCTATACGCAACCCATACAACGTACAGATATTAAAGTGCAAGGACGTGGTGGCCTGGGGCCTATACTGGCCGGTACGCATGGCATGTTCAGGGGCAATTACATTAGTGAGTACGACCTGTTCATTGCTGAAAAGCTGGCATATGTAATGTGCGGTGGAGACCTGAGTGGTGCTACATTGGTGAGCGAACAATACCTTTTAGACCTGGAACGCGAAGCTTTCCTGAGCCTGTGTGGCCAACGTAAAACATTGGAACGCCTGCAAAGCATCTTGCAAACAGGCAAGCCATTGAGAAACTAAGGACTATCATGAAACTGATAAAGATTGCAGCCATAAACGGGTTATTACTATGCAGCCTGCAGGCCACGGCGCAGCCATCTGTCGCACAGGTGGAGCAGGAACTGATAGGTCATCTTAACAGGATACAATATTGGCGCTTTGAATACTCGCCGGAAGACACCAGTTTTGCCGGAGAAGTGAGCCCGGCCGATTCGCTGAATGATGCCAACCGGAAACTGGAAGCCTACCTGCTGCAAGTAGCAGAAAGCCAGCCGGCGCTGCTAAAGGCCAACCTGAAAATACCTGAAAATGCCGACCTGAAAATTGTGAACTCTGATGATAAAAAGCTACGCATCTATTGCTGGGACACGCAGACGGGCGGCACCATGAAAGTATACAGAGCCGTAGCGCAGTATGAAGATAATGGAAGGGTGAAAAGCATGCTGCTGGATGGTGGCGCCAATAGTAAAGAAGATATGAATCCCGGGCAATCATACCTGAGCATTTATACTTTAAATGCCGGTAAGAAATACTACCTGCCGGTATATACTGCTATCTATTCTACCAAAGATGTGATGAAAGGTATAAGGGCATTAGCTGTAGAAGGTGGCGAATTGAAGCCTGCAGTCATATTTGAAACGAATAACACGACTGTAGATAAAATCGAATATACATACGACTATGCTGCCAACTACGACTTCAAAAAAATGAAAGAAAGTTATGTACTGCATATGGATAAACAAAAGCTGTATGTTCCTTTAGTAGAAGGCGATAAGCTGAATGGTAAATGGCAGGTGTATATTTGGAACGGTAATAAGTTTGTGTACGATAAGAATGCAAAGTGAAATTAAGTAAGCGAATTATAAGTGTAATAAGTACAATGCTATTGTGCTTGGTGATGTATAAGGCAGATGCACAGGCAGACCCTATCACCACGGCGCGTGCCTATGCAGATACCAGGCAGTATGATAAAGCAATAGAAGCTTATAAAAGCTTGTACAAACAAAATCCTATCGACGATGAAGTGTACAGAGAATACCTGAACGTATTGCTGGCAGTAAAAGATTACAAGCAGGCCGAAAGAATTGTAGTAGAGCAAAAGAGCATCCGCATCAATAACCCTATGGTGTATATAGACATGGGGCGTATACATCTTGCTAACGGCAAGGATAAAAAAGCTAATGAAGAATTTGATATTGCCCTGCAGTTTATAAATGGTGATGATATACTTACCCAACAGGTAGCCACAGCCTATACCACCGCGGGTAAAGATGAGTATGCTATCCGCGCGTATGAAAAAGCAAGGGAACTGCTCCGCGCGCCTTATATGTACACCGGTCCGCTGTCAAGACTGTATGCGGCAAAAGGAGATGTAGATAAAGCAATATTCACGATGCTGGAAGGTGTCAACGGATTTATGCGGAACAATACGGAGGACACGAAGGCAGGATTGCTAGAGCTATTAGGTAATGACCCTAAGAAACTGCAACAGGCACAAAAGGCTTTAGTGAAACGTATAAATGAGCAGCCCGAAAATCCCTATTATGCCGACCTGCTTACATGGCTGTACACACAAAAAGACGATTGGGAAGGTGCGCTGATACAGGTGGTGGCGCTGGACATCAGGAATAAAGAAAATGGCGAGCGCATACAAGATTTTGCAAGGCTGGCTACAAAAGAAGAGGAATATGCCATAGCTATAAAGGCATACGATGAGATCATGCAACTGGGCAAAGAACTGCCACTTTATACCGTATCAAAAGCAGAAAAGTTAAGGGTGCAATTCTTACAACTGCAAATCAACCCGGCATATAAGAAAGAAGAAGTGGCGGCTTTGGTAAAGAGCTATGAAACTTTATTTGCAGAATCGCCGCACTATTATACAATGGATGCCGCAAGGGATTATGCTATGCTGGAAGCCTTGTATAATAACAATCCTACCAAAGGCATTGAGATATTGGAAACAGCATTGAAGCAACCGGGTATCAGTAAGCTATTTACAGGCGAAGTGAAGCTGCAACTGGGCGACTACCAGGTAGTGCTTGGGAAAGTGTGGGATGCATCGCTATTATACAGCCAGGTAGATAAAGCTTTCAGGGAAGATTACATGGGCGAGGAAGCACGTTTCCGGAACGCAAAGCTTGCATACTATCGTGGCGACTTTGAATGGGCGCAGGGGCAACTAACGGTGCTGAAAGCATCAACATCGGAACTGATTGCAAACGATGCTCTATATCTGTCCATACTGATAACAGAGAATATAACGCCGGATAGTAATTATGTACCGATAAGGAGATTTGCCTACGCGGACCTGTTACTGTTTCAGAATAAGGACCAAGAAGCGGAAGCATTGCTGGATAGCATCATGACCACATATCCCGAGCATCCTTTGAAGGATGATATTTTGATGCAGAAAGCCAAGCTTGCAGAAAAGCACCGGGTGTATGAAAAAGCAATCACCTATTACGCGGATATAGTAAAGAACCATGGTAAAGATGTATTGGGTGATGATGCTATTTTTAGCATTGCCAATGTGTATGAGAAATACCTGAGCAAGCCCGATGAGGCTAAGAAATACTATGAAACACTGATAATCGATTATCCCGGCAGTACCTATATACAAACCGCCCGCAACCGGCTTGCTGCTATGCAGGGTGGTGGTATTCCTATGCCATAATATACTATGAAACGCTGGCCGCTTAAAGAAACTTTCTTTTGGGAACGCGCACCTTTCTTCAGGTTGCTGCTGCCATTGATAGCGGGTATTTTGCTGTATGGCTTCACAGCTAAAGGCTTTGCATTATTTGCATCCATTACACTTGTTGCTGCTATTGTTTATGGTGTCACGGCATTCATAAGAAAACAAAGTATTTTAGTAGATGCGCTAAGAGCCATCAGCCTGCATGCAGCTATCGTTTGCATTGGCTGGTTGCTTAGCTATTATACAGATGTGTGTAATGATGCAACATGGTTTGGGCATGAAAAGGCCAGTGTATTCGTTGCACGAATTAATAATACACCTGCAGAGAAAGAACGTACATGGAAACTGGAAGTAGATGTTATTGGGACATTGAATGACGGTAAGTATAAACCTGCAACCGGTGAAGCATTCGTTTACGTTTACAAAGATGCCGCAATGCTGAATCTGCATGAAGGTGATACGATAATGCTTCCCGCCAATTGGCAAGCTATCTCTACAGCCGGTAATCCATACGAATTTGATTATGCGGCATACTGCGCACATAATAATATCTACTACCAGCAGTTTCTTTCGTCTAAAGATATAGTGCTGCATGCACATGCTCATGCAGGAGATTTGCCTGTGCTGCGTAAAGCCCACTTATGGTGCATGCAGCAACTGGAAAAGTATATACATGATAAACCTACGCTTGGCCTCATACAAGCCATGCTGATAGGAGATGAAATAAACATGGATAAAGAGCTGCGGCAAGCCTATGCAGAAACCGGTATCATCCATATCGTGGCCATATCCGGTTCGCATATCACTTTCTTTTTCTTCATCATTACGTTCTTATTAGGTTGGATAAAACATAAGAAGTATCACTGGCTGAAATACCTCGCTGCCATCCCTCTGATATGGTTATATGTATTGATGGCAGGTGCATCGCCATCTGCTGTGCGGGCGGCTATCATGTTTAGTATACTCGGCATCGGCTTCGCATTACAGCGGCAACCCAATACGCTCAATTATTTATTTGCCGCCGCATTCATCTTATTGTGTGCTACACCATCATGGTTGTATGCTGTTGGCTTTCAGTTGTCATTTTTAGCAGTGCTGTCGCTGGTATTGTTCTATCGCTATGTATATGCTTGGTGGTCTCCCGTGAATAAAACGCTATGTGCTTTATGGAGTGTAGTAGCAGCCAGTATCGCCGCCGAAATATTGATAGCACCACTGGTCATCTACTATTTTCACATGTTCCCGCTGCTATTTATAGTAGCCAATGTAGCAGCGTGGTTATTCATGGGTGCCGTACTTATATCCGGTATGCTGATAGTGCTATTCAGTAAGATAGCTGTGATTGCTAACTTCCTTGCATTTATCACAGAGTATGGCATGCAATGGTTCAACAAAATGGTGTTTGCTATGCAAGGCTGGAATCCGCAGCCATTGCATTACCTCGATATATCCACTGTTGAATTGGTATGCCTTTACATTGTGATAGCTGCACTTGCATATTATCTCATTCATAAGCAAGCTAAGTCGCTATTGGTATCACTGTCTGCTGCTTGCCTCTTTATGTGC
>DASWWE010000018.1:0-9622 GCA_036406055.1 Flavipsychrobacter sp.
ATAGTTTTGAAATATTCAGGCTTATGCTATGCCGGTGCAGTATTGATGGCTGTTGCCACAAGTATCTACTTTATTCATGTTTTATTAATAGTGAGAAAAAAGTTTGCCAATGTTTGAGATAGGAATATCAGACCCGTTTTATGAGATCAAGTCTAAAGCATTAAGTGCGCTTTATGAAGTAAAAGATCCGGAGTTGGGCGTAAATATTGTAGACCTTGGGATGGTTTATAACCTGGAAGTTAGAAATGCATCCATCATATTATACATGACACTTTCTACACCGTCGTGCCCAATGGGTGGGCTTATTGTGTCTTATGCAAAAATAGCTATCGAAAAAGCTTTACAGGATTATGAAGCAGATATTAGGCTGGTATGGGAGCCTAAATGGAATTACGAATTTATAAGCATAGAAGGACGCACTGCACTTGGTTTGTAGTTATAGGTCTTTCTTCCTGAATATTTTTACAGAAAGTAATAATGGAACTATCACCCAAAGCATCATACATGTTATTGCATATGTACTGCCTGCCATGCTTCCCAGGAACTTTTTGAATAACGCACCCGAATAACCCATCAGCACGGCAACATCTAATTGCAAAAGCATTAAAATGCGTGCAAGATCAATGGGGTTTAATGCTATGATACCTAATATGGGTTTCTCGATAGGATATTCGCCAAAAGAATAAATGAAAATAAGTAGTAGCCCATCAAACAGTAAGCTTAGGAATAGGGCAATAATGATGGAAGCCCCGATACCTTTTGTCTTATCTTTAAATAAAACAAAAACTAAAAGAGCCAATGCAGTAAAACTAAGGGTAAGAAGCAGTCCGCTAACTAAGAGTACTAACGCCGCAGGTGAGGGGGTCAATATAATGGTTGGTATGCCGATGCCTATAGCATAAGCTGCACAAAGCGCAGTTGAAAGCCCTGAATACTCAGCTAACAATACCGTTTTTCTCTTTACCGGCTGCGAAAGAAGTAACTCGATAAATTCAGATGAATTGAAAAAGTATATCGTAGCAAATAGAATACTTATGATAGGTACAAATAGCAGTGTGATATTCAATAGGCTCAGTAACCCTTTTGACGAATTGCTATCTATACTTAATACACTAAAGGATATTACACCTAATAAGAGCGTGTAAATGATAATAATCTTATTCTTGATCAGGTCTAATGTTATATATTTAACTATCGTGTTCATGCTGAAATGATTTATGTACATCAGCCTCTTGCATTAGGCTGGCTACTATTTTACTTAGTTTTAACTCACCTGTGATGTTCTGCAAGTCTTCTACGGTCTTATGAAACATCATCTTCCCATCTTGCAGGTACAATATATGGCTTGTAATATCTTCAAGATCGCTAAGCACGTGCGAAGTAATAAGAATCAATTTGCCTTTGTTTCTTTCCTGCGCAATTTTCGATTGCAGTATTTCGCTGGATAATGGGTCCAGACCGGCTGTAGGTTCATCCAGGATGAAGACATCCGGAGAAAAAAGAAAGGCCAGGCAAGCGCTTACTTTTTGACGGGTACCACCTGAAAGGCTTCTCATAGTTTTGTCTTGAATTTTTCTAAGTCCCAAACTATCTATTAACTCTTCATCATACACCCGCTTATCGCTTCTTAATTCCTTTATCATATTCAGCACCTGCACAATGGTCATATTATCAGGATAGCGCCCTATTTGGGGCATATAGCCAATATGAGAGCGGTATGCCCAATTGTTGTTTACCTGCAGCCCATGTACTGTAATAGTGCCGGCTTCTGGTATTACCAGTCCAAGTATAGATTTAATAAGCGTTGTTTTGCCTGAGCCATTAGGACCAAGCAATGAAATAGCCTGTCCTTTTCCCAAGGTGAGGCTAATATTATCCAATGCCTTGAACTTTCCGAATGACTTGGTTACTTCCGTTAGTTTTATCATCTTAATTTCCAACTTTTCATTACGGGCCTGTCATCCCGCAGGTTATCGGGTATCACACTGGGCATCAGCTTTTCCACTTGTGTCATAATATCCGTTAAAAAACTGCGGTAAAGTATCATAGCATTAGGTATACGTTCTGTCACCACGGCATACATGCTTACGGGGTAGTAGGGTACATCGCCGATTTTGTTTTTATCTAAATCATAACCATCGTATTTATCCCAATAGTTTTCATTAAAGGTGTTTAACATCATAGTGCCATTAGTAGCTACATCAAATGAATTCGACAGAAAGTTATTGTGTTCAAAAACATTATTATCGCAACTAGCCTGCACTCTTATCCCCCAGCCATTTTCTTTAAACTCATTTTGCATTACTTCAATACGGCTGCTACCTTCCATATAAATGCCAACAGTGTTTTTTACGAACAGATTCTGCTTTATTTTGCTGTCGGTAATTTCTTTAAGCAGTATGGCATAGGCAGCATCACCCCAGTTGTGACGAAACGTATTATTATACATTTCTACAAACTTTGAGTACATAACGGCCACACCAGAGCCATTATCAACAAAAAGGTTATTGGCATACACATCCCTGTGCGAAAACATGAAATGCAAGCCATACCGTATATTCTTTGTTGAAACATTCTTGATAATCCGTGATTCTGTTACAAACTCGAAATAAATACCATCTCTATGGCCTGAAACATTATTGTTGTGTATCATAAGGTGGGTGCTCTTCCATGCATGTATGCCATTACCACTGTTTAGCTCGTCTTTAGCGCTGGCACTTATCCTATTATGGCTGATATTACAATAGTGGCTATTTTGAAGGTATATGCCATAAGTGTTGTTCAAAAGCCTGTTGTTATGTACTACTGCGCCTGAAACATTCTGAAGCCTTACGGCTGCCATATCTGTCATGCTTGAACGACCGGTATTCTGTAACTGAAGCCCTGATATATAGACGGAATCATGCACCACTACTATTAATTGCTTTTTCCCTCCACCGTCTATTATGGGATAATTGTTGCCAATAATAACAAGCTTCTTATTGACAAGAATGTCAGTTTCATTATAAATACCTTTCTCTATTACCAATGTGTCGCCGGCACGTGCATGGTTGATGGCCCCCTGAATGGCTTTTGCCTGCCCTGGATAAATTCGCGTTACATGTGCTGTAGTGTGCACACTCGCCAGTAAACACATCGTTAATATCAAAACTGCCACTCTTATCATAAACTATTCCACTGAAGATATTCAAGGTTCAGGCTATCTTTTAAATGTTGGGCCGATACTTCATTATCAAACGCTGCATAGTTGCCATTCATAGGACTGGCAAAGGCATTGCTTTTAAGAAAAACACCTTTAGTAGCATCTATAAATGCGCCATCAGCAGCAATATAACCGGCAACCCAAAATTGTGCATCCTTTGCAGCATCAGCATTGGCTGTTGCATATTGTTTCATGCATACAATATCGTCGAACTTATAGATCCTTCCTTTTGCAGTTATCATTTCAGCTGCAAACCTGCCATCTACGATAGTCATTTTACAACTTGCACAAGCTTCTTTTCCATAATCTATCTTTTCCGGGGATGATTGGCAAGACACGAATAAAAGCAAGCTGCAATAAGACAGCAGGTTAACTATTTTTCTAAACTTATTTTGGATTTCTTCCATTCGTAAAAACTTATAGTTACTAATATCACGCCGGTAACAATAAAAAACCATCCGGCAATATGTGGTTGGGAAAGCACTTCAAAATTCAGCATTTTTTTATACCCTATAAGAGGGGGCTGGTAAGCCATTCCCGGCACTTGGATAGGCGCATTGGGATCGAGATTGTGGCCATAGTCATATTCCCACTTGTAAAAATCATAGAATGAGAGTAAGCCAATAACCGCAAAGATGGCTGTCCATATATAGTACCCTGTTTTCCTGTTCCAGAAGATCAAGAGTAGTCCTAAACCAATGAAGCTCATCATTGCTATGGGTAAGTAAACAAACTCTTTGAAGTCTTCTTTGTGAATGGTTTGCATGCCAATGTAATGATTTAAGCCGTTAATCACATCAACATCACCTTTTACATCATTTATCCAAATCGTCATCGTTAGCCCACCCGGGTATTGCGGTGCTGCCAGGTCTATTCGCCACATTGGAAAAACCCATAGCGTTCCTACGAATAAAATAACTACAATGATGCTTGCTCTTCCTAATGTCGTTAACTTTTTCATAAATCAAAAAATGAAAATGGCAGCACATTCCCCGATAGGTAGTACTGCCATTTGGTAATTATTTAGTTGCTACAGCAGGAGCAGTTTCCCCGGTGCTATATTTTAATGGTGTATTGCTACCTTTAGCTGACACCCTCAGGTAGCCCTGCATTTCCTGGTGTAGGGCAGAGCAGAAGTCTGTACAATAAAAAGGATATATACCTGTCCTGTCCGGCACAAATTTCAAAGTCACTGTTTCACCAGGCATTATGAGCAGTTCAGCATTATTAGCATGTTTTATTGCAAATCCGTGTGGTACATCCCAGTCTTGTTCCAGGTTGGTAACATGGAAATATACTTCATCACCTACATTCACCCCTTCAATATTATCAGGCGTCAGGTGCGAGCGTATGGCTGTCATGTAGATATCTACGCGATTGCCGCTTCGTACCACTTTAGTATTCTTTTCGCCTAATGCTACATATTGGTGATGGTTCTTATTGATGTCATATATCTTCGCGGTCCTGTCTTTTATTACACTCGCCGGGATAGCCTGGGCATAGTGAGGTTCACCAATTGTCGGATAATCCAGTATCAGTTGCATCTTATCTCCTGAAATATCATACAGCTGCGCAGACTGGGCCAGTTCAGGGCCGGTAGGCAGGTATCGGTCTTTAGTGATTTTGTTATATGCAATCACGTATTTACCCCATGGTTTTTTTGTGTCTCCACCCGGCACGCATAAGTGGCCAATAGAATAGTAGGTTGGCACACGGTCCAGTACTTTTACGTCTTTAATGCTCCACTTTACGATTTCTGAAGAAAGGAAGAATGAAGTATATGCATTTCCTTTACCATCAAATTCTGTATGCAAAGGTCCAAGGCCAGGTTTTTGCACTTCACCATGAAGGGCAGCTTCATATTTAACAACAGGGATACCGTGGTAATCACCCTCGAAATTTTTATCAGCAATAGCTTTTGTGAATTTTTGGAATGAAAAAACAGGTATAAGCGCTGCTAGTTTACCACTGCCAACAATGTACTCACCGCTAGGGTCAACATCGCATCCATGTGGCGATTTAGGACATGGTATCATATACACCATATCCTTCAACTCATTGGGGTCCAGCACCAGCACTTCTTCATTCATAGTAGATGATGCCGAATGTGTTTCATCGTTCCATGTATTGTGTGTATGGCGCGCTTTCATTTTAGTACCCTTACCGGCTTTTACATATTCTTCTGCTTTCTTCCAGTTCACAGCTACTATAAAGTCTTTGTCCTTTTGCGATGCATTCACCTCCAACAGTGTATTAGCTTGTTCCGTATTGTAGGTTGAAAAGAAAAACCATCCATGTGACGGCCCTTTGCCTGCGCGGCTCAGGTCCAGGTCCATACCGGGCAGCGCTATCTGGAAGGCAATATTCATCTTGCCCGTATTTTTATCTACATTGATAAAAGAGGCCGTGCTTTTAAAATTCTCTTTATAACTATTGATAGCTACATCTTTGTCGCCTAGCGGCACTGCAAAGCGTGTGCCGGCTATAACATACTCCGTATTTTCTGTAATAAAGGGAGAAGAGTGGTTGCCCCCACTATTCGGAATTTCAAGTATCTCTACTGTCTTGAATGTGGTCAAGTCAATACGGGCTACACGAGGTGTGTTATTCGCATTGGCAAATAGCCATCTGCCGTCTTGTTCCCCGTTTGTTTGCGACAAAGCAAGGTGGTGTTCATCATCCCATGGTACGAACCCCGATGTGGTGGTTAGCATAGGCTTGCTTTCCTCGCTAAAACCATAGCCATTTTCAGGGTTCACAGAAAATACAGGTATTACTTTCAGCAGGCGCCCGGATGGAAGCCCGTAAACGGAAACCTGCCCACTGAAACCACCTGAAACGAAATTGTAAAACTCATCATATTTTCCCGGGGCAACATATACTTTAGAAGCGGCATCGCCTTCTACTACCGCGCCGGTGCTTTTCATTTTGCAACCTTGCAAACTATAGGCAGCACCAATAGCACTTAATATTATTATTAGCTTTTTCATATTGATTATTTGAGCGATTGAAGATGTTCTATTAATTTTTGCCATCATTTTTACGCATGAACTCCAGTATTTGCCTTGCTTCATCATCCTTCAGGTTTTGATTAGGCATTCTAACCATACAAACCTCCAGCATAGCTTTGGCCTCAGCGTCTTTATCCAGCATTTCGTCAACGTTTGTAACGAAATTCATGATCCATTCTGGCGATCTCCTATCTGTGACACCCTTCCATCCCGGGCCTACAAGTTTTTCATCTGTCAGCTTATGACAAGACCCGCATTTTAAATCGTAAACACTTTCGCCCGCTGCTACCATTTTATCATCAAGCGGATGCGTAAGTTCTACGTTCTTGAATTTTCCTATTCCATCAGGATTAGCATTAGGGTCTACATATTCATTTTTGCCAGGGTCTGGCGTTTCATCATGCACAGAAGTAGGCTCAGAATTTCCGCCACAACTGTAGAATACAAGACTCAGCGAAAGGATAACTAAAACGAGATTACGGTTCATGTCAATTGTTTTTTATGATTAATGGAAGATATAATTACTATCAAATATAATTAATGTTTTTATTTTGTTGGCATTTCAACATTCAAAAGTCTGCATTGAGAAGTGTAAAAAGTATGATGAGAATCATATTGAAGATAAAAAGGTCTTTTTTGTAATGATTTTAATCATTTATGTTATTTCTGTTCGCTTTGAGTTTGAATTGTTTGTGTCTTTTCACATGTATTGCCATCATGATCCATGAAGCAGATTAGTTTTAGAGTAAGCGTATTTGTTGTAACAATATTATTTATCCATTCCTTTTCAAGCCTAATAGAGCTGCCGTGTTCATGCGCATTAGCCGAAAAAAGTGTATCGCCTCGCTGGTTTAGGATGATGGTATTGCAACCATGCATTTTGGTTTCTGCAAATACATCGGCTACTATCTTTACTGTGTCTCCATATTTGAATACCTGGTTGGGATATGGAGACATGATATTGATTGTCGCGCTAAGTTTTTCATGTTCCGGCTTCGTTGTTGTATTATCCTTTCGGCATGATAACAGTGTGGTAACTGCTATAAGGAATGTGGTACTTAAAGTTTTGATGAGTTGCATTTGTGTTGTTTTAAAAAAGAAAATAAATACCTGTTTCTGCACGTGCCTTACTTTTAACAAGTCCATCGGCGTAATGCTGGTAAACCGGTATATAGTATAAGAGTTGTATCCCCGAAAATTTGTAATATGCCTGAATGCCGGCAGATATATATAGTTGCTGTCCACCGGTCATATCGCTTTTTATATTTCGTGAGTAATATTCGTAGTCTCCTGTAGTAGCATCCAGTCTTACACCGCCCTGCGGCAAAATGGTACATGTCTTAGTCTGCCACCAATAAAATACCGATAGCCCGGTACTCAGCCTGTTGCCAAATTTGTAGTCGTCTGCATTGGGGGTTACAATGGTATACGAGGCATCTATAGTACCCCCTAATGATTTATAGCGTGTAGTGTATATGGTATTGGCGGTTACATCCCACGATTTAGTGCCGGGTTGCATATTTGGTAAATGCTCTCCACGAAGTATGGCCTCTTTATTGTAGCGGCCTGTGGGTAATTTCAATCCGCCACCTATTTGCAAATCATGCTGCCAAATACTGCTTGGCTGCTTCAGGCTCAGCATGCGTATATTACCGAGAAAGCTTACATCGCCCAAGCCACTGCAGTTCGTTTTCTTTCCATTTTCTTCATGTACGTTAGATATATACGGTATAAAGGCAAATAATCGCAACCGGTTACCAATATTATACCTGCCCCATACCTGCATGGTATTGTACTGTTCATTTGAATGACTGGCAGCGCCATCATCAGCAGGATGTGTACTGGTAAATGAGCGGTACTGATATTGTATCCCTGCAAAGTGTTTGTAAAACTGCGGCTGTACAGCCATGTTCTGGTTGCTTGCTGAACCACCGCAAACCGCGCATGCATTTGACACATGAGGAAGAAATATGAGGCTGAGTGTTATTAGCTTTTTCACATAACAAAGCTAAAAGGGTAAATAAAGGACAAAAATGACCTTTATTAAGGTTTTGTATGATGTTAATCATCTGTTATAATCATCCATCATGTAATTGTATTGTACTGCATTGTAAGGTTGTTAAGAATAACTTTACAAGCTAACCGGAACAGCGAATTGATAACCATCAATCTTGTAATGATTTCGATCAATATATTTTAGTGGATGCTGTTTAATCTTTGCAGTAGAAAATCAAAAGAAATTCTAATAAAGAAGTTTTCATGGTGATAGGGTTTATAGGGGCTGGCTTGTTCTCAAGCCGGCTTTTTTATTAAACTACATTATGGAAACATGCCTGGTTTTTTCAAGCGGTGCCTGAGGTTCAAACCTGTACCATATTGGAAGCGTTAAGGTGGAACAATTGATTGCAATAAGTTGGGGATTGACTTAGATCAATACCTTTTTCATTGTTTCGGTTTTACTTTGTATCATTAAGTTTTTTCATGTATGCTTTTAAACTTGCCGTATAATATGAAAGATGCAGATGCAAAATATGCAAGCCATTGGCTATTGAATAGTTTGCCTGGTATGGCAGTTATTGTGGATGAAGATATGAGCATACTTTTTGCAAACAATTCTATAATGCAAGTTTTGGATGGTTTACAAGAAGAAATAACCGGCATGCATATAAAAAGTATTTTGCACCCCGATGATATCCAACCATTTTTAGAGAGTATTCATAAGGCTGGCTACGTTGGGGAAATGCCACTAAAAGGGGTATACAGAATCAGAAAAGGGAATGGTCAATACATGTGGTGCGAGTGCACGTTTAAGAACGCCTTAAACGACCCGGCAGTAGATGGTATTGTTATAGCATGGCACGACATCACAAAATATATAGATAAAGAAGAAAGTCTGAAAAGGCATAATGAAGAATTGAGAAAAACCAATGAGCAACTGGATAAGTTTGTATATGGTGTAGCCCACGATTTGAGGGCGCCGTTGGCATCCATACTGGGAATCATCAATTATTCAGAACTGGAAGTATCTGACCCGGAGACACTAAATAGTTTTTCGCTGATAAAAACAAGTGTAAATAAGCTTGATAATTTTATTCAGGATATCCTTCGTTATTCAAAGAACGTAAAAGCAGGAGATAAGATTGAGCGAATAGAGTTTCGAGAATTGCTTGATGACGTGGTCAGCAATTTAAGATTTATGAATGGACATGTTTCAAATATTGCTATTAAGACCGAAATAGTTGGCGATGTCCCTTTTTATTCCAATTCAAACGGCATAGTCACGATATTGAATAATCTAATTTCGAACGCATGCCGGTATTATAATCCTCAATCATCTGCACCGGTCGTAGAGATTCATATTGCTTCATCGCCCAGCTATGCCAAAATTATTGTAAGGGACAATGGCATA
>DASWWE010000019.1:0-3461 GCA_036406055.1 Flavipsychrobacter sp.
TATATTAATGTTATCAATTTAGAACAACCCATGCAATTGATAACCTGGAAGCAGTTTGAAGAGGTAGAACTGAGGGTAGGTACTATTGTTGAGGTTATAGATTTTCCCGAAGCCCGCAAACCGGCCTATAAGCTCAAAATAGATTTTGGGACTGAAATTGGCATACGTTGGAGCAGCGCCCAGATAACGGCTTTATACACTAAAGAAGCGTTGCAGAACAGGCAAATCATTGCCGTCGTAAATTTCCCTGAAAAGCAAATAGCCAATTTCAAATCGCAATGCCTGGTAACCGGCTTTGCAGATGCGGATGGCAACATAGTGCTTACAGCAGTAGAGCGCCCTGTGCCTAACGGTACAAAGATAGCTTAGCTTCTCCCCAGCCTTTTTAGCATAGTGCCATGTTCTATCAGCGCCTTTACGAAGTTAGGCTGCACATTATATGGCAGGTTATATTCCTGTGCCGTTTGCTTTACTATAACCGATAGCTTGGGATAATGCACATGACATATATGAGGAAAGAGATGGTGCTCTATCTGGTAGTTGAGCCCGCCAATGAACCATGACATGATACGGCTTTTGGGTGAGAAGTTAGCTGTGTTCAGCAGTTGGTGTATGGCCCAGCTATTCATCATTTTATTCTCATCTGTAGGCATCGGGAATTCTGAAGTTTCCATTACGTGCGCTAACTGGAAGATACAAGCCAGCATTAAGCCCCCTATCAGGTGCATAATAACAAATCCCCATACCACATGATACCAGGCAACATCTGCAAAAAGGATAGGTAATACCAATACGTAAGTAAAGTAAAGTACTTTGTAAAGGCTTAACTCTGTCAATGCACGACGCAGCGTTATCTTTTGCTTTTTC
Source organism: Flavipsychrobacter sp. (assembly GCA_036406055.1). Lineage (GTDB taxonomy): Bacteria > Bacteroidota > Bacteroidia > Chitinophagales > Chitinophagaceae > Polluticoccus. The sequence goes on from DASWWE010000019.1 coordinate 868, forward strand.
AGCATACCATTTTTATGGTAACCTATAATATTCTTATAGTCTTTTGCGGTAACCCAGTATATATTCATGATACCATATAGCAACCATGCGTAGATATGCTGAAACCTATGTATCCAGTATCTTTTTTTGTGTGGTGACATGCGTAGCAGTATGCCTGCTTCCAGGTCTTCATCAAGCCCGTCAAGGTTCGTATATGTGTGGTGCAGAATATTGTGCTGGATCTTCCAGTTGCGGCTATAGCCACCCAAAAGATTCAAAACACCACCAAGCATATTATTTACAAAGGGGTTGGTAGAATAAGAATCATGATTAGAATCATGCATTACAGAGGTGCCGATGCCGGCTACACCCACACCCATCAACATCCACAATCCGTAAAACAGCCACATATGTGCAGCAGCTACGCCCGTTACTATCAGAAAGTACGGGACAAAATACATGGAAAGCATCACCACCGTCTTTACATACATCGTGATATTCCCATGTTTGGGGATATCTGCATGAGAAAAGTATTCGTTCACCTTCGCCTTCACAGTATCATAAAAGCTGTCTTGCCCGCCCTTGGATGCAAACTTGACTATTTGCATACCATGTTTCTGCTTTTGTTCCAAAAAAAATTAATTTTTCCGAAGATAAGCTAAATTTTTGGGCTACCGCCTTAGTTGTGAATTGAAATACACCAAAGTATTTGTAATCAATAGTTAAAATAGATAATGCCTTTTGTTTTGAAACTCCGTACTTGCTATATTTATCATTATGATGAACGGGTTTATGAAGCAATTAGTTTGTTTGGTTCTGCTATTATTGTCTGCCAGTGTTACCAAGGCACAGCCATTTGCACCTGAATGGTATATTCTTGAAAAGGGCAGTAGTATTTCTATTATTAAGCCGGGCGTGAACGACCTTACATTATTCCTTGCCCAGTCTGCCGGTAAACCCATAGATAAAGCGGCTGTTGATGCCATGACGGATAGAATAACATTTGGTGCCGGTAGCGTGGTGTTGGTATATGCTAAAGAAAACGATAGCTATATTGCTACTGATATGGAGGGCCGCAATCTGTTAATAAAAGGAAATATTACCAGGGCAGTACGTGGTGCCAATAGTGGGGTTGCTTATTTGAAAAGCGACCTTGTAACACCTGCAGGCACCATCAAGAAGATGTCTTATGTATGGATGAAAGAGCGTAAAGAAGGTGCTGCGAATGTTACTATTCAATGTGCGGGAAACCAGACAACTGAGGTGGCGCTGAATAAAATATATGATATCAACCAGACAACCCTTGAAATGGCAGGTTCTGTAAAACAAAAAACGGTAGAGTAGTGTTATTACTCCAAGGATAAATTTTTGAGTATTCGTTTTTTTAAACGTTTCTTCCCTGCAGTCCATATTTGGGCTGCTTTTTTTAATACTATACTTTCTTCGGGTAATATTTCTGCCGTATGCTCTTTCAATATCTGTAGTTGAACGCCGTAATCCTGATATTGCCCCAAGTCGGCAGCCAGTATTTCCAGGCGCTCTATTTGCTTTACATGTGCCTGCTCATCTGCATGTGTGAATACATACAGCACATCCTTTACCCGTTTCCGTATATCGTGTATCGTTTTATCTGTATGCGCTTTAACAGCCAGTTTTTTTATAGCAACATATTGTTGCCTTTGCCAACGCAGCAAGTCCTTTGTACCTGTTGCTTCCTTGGGCAGAGCATCTAATATTTCTTTCGACAATCCTTTTTTGTCAAAGTCTTTGAAATGAGACTTTAGCTTCTTTTTGTGTTTGGCAGCTTCTTTCTTTATGGTCTTTATATATGCTTCCGGATAGTTATTTTTTTCTCTCGTAGCTTCTTTTATATATTCCACATGCAATAGCAGGTCCCTGATATTGCCTGCTGTTTTATATAGTTTATTTAGAAAGGCAGGCAATACTTTAGCATTCCCCATACCCAATTGCATCCTTACCAGTGCCCTTAGTTTTTTATATGTAGTACGTAGTTTATGAAGCAGCTCATTGTCTATTTTCTTTTTACCTGTGAGCTTATCAATTATTGCAAGTTCCTTCTTTATAATGTCTTTAGGCTGACGTGGCTTCATATATTAAAGGTAAAGCTATAAATAGTAAAACGATGAATATGTATTCTTGGCAGTGGCTGAAATATAGGAGTCGCATTCATGCAATAGCGTGAAGTCAAAAAATGTGGATAAGTATAACTTGTTGTTATTGAATGTTATAGTATATTCATGTTGGGTTAAGAAGGTTTGGAAATACATTACTCTTAACGAAAGCTAAGGAGGGTTTTGCACCCTCCTTTCGTTCTTTTCAGCATATCCAACCTTTACGCTGCAGTTAGTGTCTTATGAATTATAACCCCAAGTGGTTAGAGAAAGTTAAGGAGCCTTTTTAACCCCGTCACGATAATATGTTTAAGCGCAGGTATTGCCTGCGCTTTTTTAATAAACACTCAAAAAGGTTATTGTGGATTGTATTCGTAAGCTATACTATAGGCCGTATGTTTCAGTTGTGGCGATACCTGGCCTATACGAAGGTCCTGGCCCTGAGGGGTGGGTTCGCATACAGAGTATAATTGTCCTTTGTAC
>DASWWE010000020.1:0-11362 GCA_036406055.1 Flavipsychrobacter sp.
GTGCTGGGTACCAAGAAGGTGTATGATTTTGTGCACGATAACCCTTCGGTATCTTTTATGGATGTATCATTTGTAAATGATACGGCGGTCATCCGTCGCAACCCTAAGGTCACGGCTATCAATAGCGCTATCGAGATAGACATTACCGGGCAGGTGTGCGCCGACTCTATTGGCAGCTACCAGTTCTCCGGCATAGGCGGGCAAATGGATTTCATGCGTGGTGCGTCTTTATCAGAAGGTGGTAAGCCTATCATTGCGCTACCTTCCATTACGGCAAAGGGTATATCACGCATCGTACCCATGCTCAATCCCGGTGCAGGTGTGGTTACTACACGTGGCCATGTGCATTATGTGGTTACAGAATATGGCGTTGTAAACCTGTATGGGAAAAGCATGGAGCAGCGTGCGCGTTTGCTCACCTCCATCGCTCACCCAGACCATCGCGAGGCACTTTCAAAAGCCTGCTACGAACGCTTTGGTAAATAAATAAAGGGATGGCCATTGTGGTCATCCCTTTATTTATACGTTTTGTTGTTTATATCACAACGATCTCGTGGAAATCCGGCAGTGTATAATAGCGTTGTGCCAATGTTTGCAGCTCCTTCGCCGTTATCGTTTTGTAAATACGAATGTTACGGTTAAAATGCTCAATGGTCATACCGTTCAGTATCAGCGTACGCCAGCGTTGCAGTATAGAGAAGGGGCCGTCCAGGTCGCCCAGCAGGTTGCCCAGCAGGTAATTCTTCACCAGCAGTAGTTCTTCTTCATCGGCAGGCTCGTTGCACAGTTGCTCCATCTCGTAGTATATCTCTTTAATGGCAGGCTCCACTACATCGCGGCCCACTTCGGTGTGTATACTCATTTCACCACCATTCAGGTAAGATGATAGCGAACTATAGATACCATAAGTATAACCTTTTTCTTCACGTATATTGCTCATCAGCCTCGACCCGAAATAGCCGCCAAACAAGGTGTTCAGCACTACCATCGGTATAAAGTCTTCGTGGTGGCGATTAGGGAACAGGCGGCCTATGCGTATAGCACCCTGCACACCGTTCGGGTCATTTATAATATGCAGTTTCTTTTCGGTAGCTGGTTCTAAAGCAAATACCGTCTGCACGGCCGGCGTTTGTACCAATCTGTCCTTACCGAATATGTTTTCCAGCAGGCCCACTTCTTTGCTGCCTACCTTGCCGCCCATAAATATCTTCACACCCGCCAGGTCATACTGCTTCTTGTAAAAATCCAGCAGGTCTTCGCGTGTAATGGCTTCTATTTTTTCCTTTTGCGTATAGCGCCCGTACGGGTGCTCAGGGCCAAACAGGGCTGCATCTATCTGCTGGTTGGCTACAAAATCGCACTGGCGCAGGTGTACCATCAGGCGCTGTATGGCATTCTGCCGGTGTATATCCAGTTCCTGTTGCGGGAAGATGGCATCCGTCAGTATCTCGTACACTATAGGCAACAGTTGCTCCAGGTGCTTGGTCAGTGTGTGCAGGGTTAGCGTGCTGAAGTCGTTACCCGGCCCCACCTTCAGGCTGGCGCCGTAAAACTCCAGTGCCTCATGTATCTCGTGCGCCGTCCGTTTCGATGTACCATTCTTCAGCAATCCTGCCGTAGCCTGCGATACACCTTGCTTCGGCTCCTGCCACAGCCCCGCGGGGAACACCCAGCTTATTTCCACTACATCCTGCACGCCGGCATTCAGCCAGTATAGAGGTATGCCATTGCTTAGTTGTTGTTCGTGTATGGCAGGTAATATATAGTCGAACGACACGGCATCTTTTATGGCCGGCGGTGTTTTCCTGTCTGTCATCATCGTAACTTCTTTTAATCTTTAATGAACAATGCACGCAGTTCGCCTGCTTCTTCAGGTTTCATTTTGCCACCCAGTATCAGGCGTATCTGCCTGCGGCGTAGTGCGCCTTCATACATTTTTATTTCTTCCTCCGTTTCAGGTACCAGTTCGGGTACTTTGCGCGGTTTGCCATGCGGGTCCAGTGCCACAAAGGTCAGGTAGGCCTCGTTGGTCAGGTATTTATATTGTGCCCACAGGTCTTCACCCCATACTTTCAGGTACACTTCCATCGATGTATTGAAAGAGCGGGTCAGCTTGGCTTCTATAGTCAGCACATTACCTAGCTTTATGGGGTTGTTGAAGGATACATTGTCAACCGATGCGGTTACTACCGGGCAGTTGCAATGCTTCTGTGCAGCTATGGCAGCGGCTATATCCATCCAGTGCATCAGGCGGCCACCCATCAGGTTGCCCAGCGTGTTGGTATCATTGGGCAGCACCAGTTCCGACATTATATTATAAGTATCCTTCGGACTTTTCTTGATCATGTAGTTGCTTTAAACGGCATCAAAGGTAATGGAAATGACTGTGCCACCGATGGCACAAAAAATAAGGGGGCTATTACAGCCCCCTGTTATTATACGGTCTATTACTTCGTTATCCTTCTCATGTTCCGGAACATATCGATGGATGTCCAGATAAGGGTGCCTACGGCTACTATGTTTATTAAGATGAAATACTTCAGCATGGTTTATCCTTTTACTTTGTTCTGGTATTTCTGCGGGTTGCCGGTATAAGCCGTTTTGCAGGTTTCGCTGCAAAACCATACGGTGTCCGTACCATTCACAGTGTATTCGGTCCAGGTGTCTTCTTTTTCCATTTCGCACACCGGGTCTATCGGCCCTTTAGGTGTTGCGGCTGCTTCAACAGGTGCAGCTTCCGCAGGCTGTTGTGTTTCAGTAGCAGCACTTTCTTCGGTATTGCTGCTGTTGTTGCAGGCAGTGAAAGCTACCATGGCTGCCAGTGCTGCTAAGGTTATGTATTTCATATCCCGGTTGAATTTTTACAAATGTAGGCATTAATCACACCCGATTCTTACCCTGGCTCAATAGGGTTTGTTAGAGGCGTGTGTGAAAATCACATGTTTTAGCGTCTTTATTTCACATTAATGATATTAGTTTATCAGATAAAGGAAAAATTATGGCTTCTACAAATAAGAAAGTATGTCTCTTATTCATTCTAATGCAAATAAGCATTGTAGCAATTTCTTCAGCCCAGATAAGTTCAACAGGAGATACTGTTATATTTTCATACGTAGAGCATATGCCTGAATTTAAAGGTGATATGGTGGCATTTATCTCAAATCAAATGCGGCCTGAATTCAGAATAACAGGTTCTGACAAAGTAACCACCATCTTTCTCAAGTGCATGATAAATGAACATGGGAAAGTTGCTAGCGTATATGTTACTAATCCTTCATCTCATGAGCCAGCCAATGCAGAGGCTGTCCGTATAGTTAAAAGTATGCCTGATTGGATTCCCGGCAGACAAAATAACAAAGCCGTGCGTGTTTATGTGAAAATTCCCATAAAACTACGCACGGACTAGACTTTAATTTGAGCTACTGTAACAGGACTTTTACCACGTAGTATTAAACCTCACCCCCAGCGTAAACCACCTGCCCGGCATAGGCACCGTTCCTATCTCCTTGTACTGGGTATCCAGTATATTGTTCACATCGGCATATACGTTCCATTGCTTCAATGTATAGCCTACACGTGCATCCAGCAGGGTATAGTCGTTGGCATTAATGCGGTACAGGTAGCGCATATTGGCATTCACCTGCAGCTTGCCCCACCATGTGGTGCGTACCGATGCTGTAGCCTGGTGGCGCAGTGCTTCAATAGCATATTTCGATATATCGTTGGCCGGTGCATCTATTGCAGGGCTGAGGTAGGTATAGTTGGCGTTCAGTACAATGTTGTGTGCATCGCTCAGGCCTATATGCTCGCTCAGCTTGTAGGCAGCTGTCAGCGTAGCACCCTGCCCATTTACCTGCTGGTAGTTTTGCGGCTGCCATGGTGCTGTGCTGCTGGCGCGCACCCAGTCTATAAAGTCAGACGTATTGCGGTAGAAATAGCTGGCTTGTGCCCACAGGTAGCGGGTATTGTACTGCAGGCCACCTTCGGCATACTTGGCATGTTCCGGTTTCAGGGACGCATTGCCCACGTTGGTAGGGCCTATATAATACAGGTCGGTATACGTAGGCAGGCGCTGGCCCATCGTAGCATTGGCAAATGCCTTCCATTTCGGCATGAAGCGGTAGCCCACATCCACACCGGGGAATAGCTGAAAGTCGTAATCGGTATTGTAGTTGCCATATACACCCGCCCCCGCATTCAGCTTCTCATTAAAGTAGTGCTTGTATTCTGCATACACGCCCAGGTTGCTGCGGTCGCGCGCACCCAGTCTGTAGCTGTTGATGCGGTCGTTGCGATATTCTACACCCGCACCTATAATGCCCTTGCCCACTTTTATGGTGCTTTGTACCTCGCCTGTCATCACATAGGTCTCGTGCATGTTATGATACACTTCGGGCTTCTGCTTTATAAAGATGTAGTCATCGTTGTTATAACGGTAGCTCACCCTCGGGCGTATCATCACTTTATCGTTCGGGGTAAAGGTGTAAGCAATGCTACCCAGCGCCGTTTCTACTTTCTCTGTCGAATTAGCATCGGCCGGGGCACTGTAGTATCCGTTACCACCAAAGTCGTTGCGGATGTAGCCACCCATGGCCTCCAGCTTGTTCTTATCGTTCAGCTTTATCTGGTTTTGGTAATACAGGCGGTAAGCATTGTAGGCGGTATTGTATCGGTAGCCTGTTCCTTCGTCGTGACTTACAGATAGCAGATGCCCCTGGTTTTTACCGGCAATGCTGGCGGTAGCCTGTGCGCCCCAGCCGTAGTAGCTGTCACCTGTGGCACTATCGGTTTTAAAGCTGCTGCCGGCATATACCTGTGCGCTCACGGTGTTTTGTTCCGGTATGTGGGTAACAATGTTCACCGCACCGGTCAGTGCATTCACACCATACACCTGTGCAGCTGGTCCGCGCAGTACTTCTATATGGTCTATACTGGTAAGTGGTATGGGCAGGTTCAGGGTGTGGTGCCCCGTTTGCGGGTCGCTCATTTTTACACCGTTCACCAGTATCAGTACCTGGTCAAAGGTGCTGCCGTCTATACTGATGTCGGCCTGCGTGCCATTCGGGCCACGCTGGCGCAGGTCCACACCCGCCACATACGATAGTAATTCATTGGTCGATTTTACAGGCAGTGCTGCTATCTGTTTGCTGTCCAGCACCTGTATGTTCCTGTTCTGGCGTCCGTAGGGTGCCTGTATCCGGTTCTCGCGGATAATGATGGAATCCATCGGGTTGCCTTGTTGTGCTATGGCATGTATACTCACCAGCATCATACCTGCACCAAATAACCATTGTTTTTTCATACGCTTATTTTTGAAGCGCCGCAAAGGTATAGGCGATGGCTATTGATAATCAAAGAATTAAGAGCATATTTACAATCGTAACATCTCAATGTGTGGTATTCCGTCTTCTATATATACTTCGCTATTTGCATGGAAACCAAATGAAGTGTAAAATGCTTTCAGGTACAGCTGCGCACCTATACGTATAGGTTGTTTCCCAAATACTTCTTCCAGCTTGTCTATCGATGCCAGCATCAGTTCCTTACCGGCTCCTTTCCTGCGAAAGGCAGGGTCGGTGACTACACGCCCTATCGAGGCTTCGTTGTAAGTCACACCGGCAGGCAGCAACCTGCTGTAGGCGGCCAATATACCATCTTCAAAACCCAGCAGGTGCAGGCATTGCTGGTCTTTATCGTCCATATCCTGGAACACACAGTTCTGCTCTACCACAAATACCAGGCTGCGCAGTTTTAGCAATGCATACAGCTCGTGATTGGTCAGCTCGTCAAATGTTTTCAGTTTCCAGTTCATGTACTATTTTGAATGCCCCACACGCCCCTTGCTGCCGGAAAGCAGTATCATACCCCCTATTATTGCTGCAATAGATAATGTAACGATGTGGTAATATTTATACAATAATGGTGAGAACATATAGAAGAAAACGAGGAACAGGAACAGCATCACTAAACAGAATTTTGCATAGTCTATGCTTCCTTTGTGTTTACGGTAATAGAGCAGGCCGGCTATGTTCAGCAATATCATCAGTGAGCCTTGTATGGCGCGCATTATAAATACCTGTTGGTCTATAGCCCCGGGCAGCCAGTTCCTGAAAAAAGACGCAAAATAGACGCCGGGTACAAAAGTGTACGATATTCTTTCTTCCCCATAGCCCTTCCATTCTTCTATAGCGCAATGGTTGTGGTATGCCACGCCATCTTTCAGTATAGAAGGGTCTTTTATATAAAAAGGTAGTATGTAAAATATAAGGAAGGCCAGTGCCACAGCAGCCCACATGCCTATATTGGCCTTGCGGGGTATATTTTGCCAGTAAATAATGGCAAACAAAGGCAGCCAGAATATCATGGTATACCTGGATAGCAGGCACAGGATAAGGCCTGCCGTTATCAGATATATATTCTTGCTGGCAAGCCCTATGGCCAATACCATATAATAAGCCGCTATCATGGTTTCCAGCGATACGGATATGTCCATACCTGCCCATTTGGTATAAAACAGCAGCATCACAACAGGCAGTAGTACGGCTACTATTTTTATGGTGATGTTTACCGCATGGCGCCATACAAAAGCCCCCCACAGCCCGTTTGCCAGCAGCATCAGCAGGATGCCCACCCAACGGTTATCTACCTTCAGCAAATGGGAAAGGGCCAGTGGCAGCCAGTTGAGCGGCATATATACCGGGTACGGGTGCCAGCTATATTCTTCCAGCGGATAATAAGGGAACACTCCGGATGCATAACGGGTATATAATACATCCAGCTGGGTGATAACATCCGATAGTGAGCCGGGATTATTATACTGCTCAAACAGCTTGTCGAAAAACGGAACTGTAATGCCTATCCCTATCATACCCACCAATGCCCCTGTTATAGCAGCAGGTATTCTTGCAGGTAATAAAGGTACATCGGCAACTTCGCGGCGTAGTATATATAGATACCAGCCCGCCATTACCAGTAGCGATAAGAATAAAATGATGGGATTACCATCCATGCCCAGGTATGCACGGCCGTCTACTACACAAAAACATGAAAGAATGAACAGGGCGGTTACAACGATAGCTTTTTTCATGTCTTCGGTTTAGCAATACCGCAAAATAAACAACCTTTCGGTTATTTACTCAGGTGCATGCTGCGCTCTTTATACAACTGGCGGAACCATGGGTCGCGCAGGTCTTTTATAAAGCGGATGGCTTCGCCGGTGCTCTTCATTTCAGGGCCCAGCTCCTTATTTACATTCGGGAATTTGTTGAAGCTGAATATCGGCTCCTTCACCGCAAAACCTTCCAGTTTCTTTTCCAGCTTCAGGTCTTTCAGTTTCACTTCGCCCAGCATTACTTTGGTAGCAATGTTCAGGTAAGGGATGCCGTAGGCCTTGGCTATGAATGGTGTAGTGCGGCTGGCACGAGGGTTGGCTTCTATCACATATACTTTACCATCTTTTATGGCAAACTGTATGTTGATAAGGCCGCGCACATTCAGTTTCAGTGCTATCTTCTTTGCAATGTCTGCCATTTCATCCACGATCATCGGCCCCAGGTTGAAGCAAGGCAGCAGCGCATGGCTATCACCACTGTGTATACCCGCAGGCTCTATATGCTCCATGATACCCATGATGTGCACATCTTCACCATCACATATGGCATCTACTTCCGCCTCCTGACAGCGGTCCAGGAAGTGGTCTATCAATATCTTATTGCCCGGCAGGTGTTTCAGCAGGCTCAGTACGCCTTTTTCCAGCTCTTCGTCATTAATAACGATACGCATCCTTTGTCCGCCCAATACATAAGAGGGGCGTACCAGCACGGGGTAGCCTACTTCGTTGGCCACTTCTATGGCTTCATCTGTAGTGTATGCCGTACCGTAGCGTGGGTAAGGGATGTTCAGTTCTTTCAGCAGGTCGCTAAATCGGCCGCGGTCTTCGGCTATATCCATGTCATCGAAAGAAGTACCGATGATACGGATGCCTTTTTCGTGCAGGCGTTTTGCCAGCTTCAGTGCCGTTTGCCCGCCCAGCTGCACGATAACGCCATAGGGTTTTTCATGTTCTATGATCTCCCACAGGTGTTCCCAGTACACGGGTTCAAAATATAGCTTGTCAGCAATGTCAAAGTCGGTAGATACCGTCTCGGGGTTGCAATTCACCATTATCGCCTCGTACCCGCATTCTTTGATAGCCAGCAGGCCGTGCGTGCAGCAATAGTCAAATTCAATACCTTGTCCGATACGGTTGGGGCCCGACCCTAATACAATTATCTTTTTCTTTTCGTCGGAAATCGATTCGTTAAAAACGATAGCAGAAGAGCTCATGAGCGGCAAAGTTACAGTATTCGTTCAATTCTTGAAAATTAAACCTGTCAACTACCACGGGTTTTTCAGGTCGTTTTTGGTAAACGGGTGTTCGCGGGTGATGAAGTTGGTGCCCACAGGTTTCTTTAGCACCACCCCGGTCTTTTTAAACAGGCGCATTAGCAGCGCCACGGGCGTCAGCACCACCCAATATATAAGGGTGAGCAACACGGTGTTATTGATATGGCCAATAATACCTGTAAGCCATCCGAAACCCTTATGTACCAGCCCCGCAAATGCTGAAGAAGCCAGCCCCAGTATGCCGATGGTGAAGACCACGTACAGTATCTCCACCCTTTTGGTAAGGAAGAACAGCAGCACACCTACCAAAACAATGGCCAGCAGCGATTCTTTTATTTTAACGGCATTCTGCATTTAGAATAAGGTATATATGAACGGAGCCAGGCCCGTATTAGCAGCTATTATAAGTATGGCTATCAGCAGCAGCGCTATGATGATAGGCGTGAGCCACCACTTCTTACGCTCCTTCAAAAACAACCATAAGTCTTTCAAAAATTCCATACCCGCCAAAAATAGGGAAACAATATAAACTTGTCCTCGTTTTCAACGAGGATACATTGGTATGGCGTTTTAAACGCCCATCCTGCCACATCCGCATTGCAAATGCGGACGAGAACTTATAACAAACAAAGTCTCCTCTTTATGAGGCGGAAGGGGTTAATCCCCCGCAAACTCCCTTTTCCACCTATCAGCATCCGCATTCGGCTGCCGCTCCTTGCAAAACACAAAGTTTCCCAGCACCAGCATATCCATATCCGTCTGCATAAAGCAGGCATAGGCATCATCCGGACTGCATACTATCGGCTCCCCCCGCACATTGAAGGATGTATTTATCAGCACCCCGTAGCCTGTCAGCTTTTTAAAGGCATGGAGCAATTGATATACTTGCGGGTTATCTACTTCTGCCACGGTTTGTATCCGCGCACTGAAGTCTATATGCGTAATGGCCGGTAGCTCGCTGCGCTGCACATACAGTTTCTCCATCAGCGATAGTGTATGGTAATTAGCCGGCAACGGCTTGCGGAACTGTTCTTTTATAGGATGTACAAACAGCATATACGGCGATGGCTGCTTCAGCCCGAAAAGCCTGTTGGCCTCTTCCTGCAGCATCAGTGGTGCAAACGGCCTGAACCCTTCGCGGAACTTTATCTTAATGTTCAGCTTCTTCTGCATCTCAGGGTTGCGTGGGTCGGCCAGTATACTCCGGTGCCCCAACGCTCGCGGACCAAATTCCATCCGCCCTTCAAACCAGCCTACTACCTTGCCCGCAGCTATTTCTTTAGCTATCGTATCAGTCAGCAGTACCGCATCCTCCACATGTTCGGCTTCAGCGCCATATTTATTTATCACCTTCACTATTTCTTTGTCGGTATATTCTATACCCAGGTAGGCCGCCTGCATGGCATCGCTGCCAATGTTAGTGCGTGGCTGCTCCTGTGTTATATGGTATGCCGCCAGTGCCGCACCTACCGCACCACCGGCATCGCCCGCAGCAGGTTGTATGTATATATTATCAAAGATGCCTGCCTCTGCCAGCTTGCCGTTGGCTACACAGTTCAGCGCTACGCCGCCTGCCATGCACAGGTTGCTACTGCCTGTCAGCGCCTTTGCGGTGCGTGCCAGTTTCAGCACTATTTCTTCCGTTACCTGCTGTATGGCCAGGCCCAGGTTGCAATGGTGTTGCTGCAGCGGTTCATCCTCACTTTTTCGGGGAAAGCCAAACAGCTTTTCCCATTTGGCGTCGTTCACCATGCGCAGTGCCGTGGCATAGGTAAAATATTCCTGGTGCAGGAAGATGGAACCATCTTCGTACACCGTGCAAATGTGGTCGTATATCAGTTTCTTAAAATGCTCCGTCTGCACATCGCCGGGGTTGCCATAAGGCGCCAGGCCCATCAGCTTATACTCGCCCGAGTTTACCTTGAACCCCAGGAAGTAAGTAAACGCCGAATACAGCAAACCCACCGAATGGGGAAAGTGCAGTTCCCTCAGCGCTGTTATCTTATTGCCCTCTCCCTTGCTGATGGATGTAGTACACCATTCACCTACGCCATCTATCGTTAGTATAGCAGCATCGTTGTAAGGCGATGGGTAGAAGGCACTGGCCGCATGGCTCAGGTGGTGCTCAGGAAACAGCAGTACCTGCTTGCCATTGCAGGTCTCATCTGCCTCTTTCAGACCCTTGCGCACATTATCTTTCAGGAAGACCTTTTCCTTTATCCATACCGGCATGGCCCGCATGAAAGATAGCCAGCCCTTGGGCGTGTATGCATAGTAGGTTTCCAGCAGGCGTTCAAACTTCAGCAGCGGCTTATCGTAAAACGCTACATAGTCTATATCATTCATGCCCAGCCCCGCTTCCTGCAGGCAGTAGCGCACCGCATGTACCGGGAAGCGTTCATCATGCTTGATGCGGGTAAACCTTTCTTCCTGCGCAGCAGCCACTATCGTGCCATCTACTATCAAAGCAGCAGCAGCATCATGATAAAAGCAGGAAATACCGAGAATCCTCATAGGGAATGCCAAAAATAAAGAGTGCGTAGCAATTAGTTTGTTTTATTTATATGCCTCGCTATAAGGCTTATCCCAGTTAGCATACAGTTTCGTCAGCTCCTTATAGTTCCCATCCTGCGGATATTTCCGTTCCCATTTACGGATGATATGCTGCAGTTTGTCCTTATCCCTCACTACAAATGCTTGTGTGCCTTTGGCAAAATAGTACCAAGCACCACCGTCTTTTCCGCCCAACCATTTCTGGAAAACCGAGTATGTTTTTTTAAAATATTTCTTTGCCTGCTGTATATCGCCACCCATCGCAAACAGCTGCCCGGCATGCCAGTTTGCATTCTGCCCGCGGGCATTTTTATTGGCTGCCATATAGGCTACTATCAGGTTCGCGCCATCTATGTATTTCCCCTCTGCCGATAGTTTGCGCCAGCAGCAGGTATCACTGTTGAACATTGCAAAGGAGTATTGC
>DASWWE010000021.1:0-4341 GCA_036406055.1 Flavipsychrobacter sp.
CTACAAACAAGAATAATATCATTAAAAGTAAAGCCACGATCGTAGCCTTCTCAGATTGTATATGACCAGTCTTATTTCGTAAAGAGATAACAACCGGTATCGAACCCAGGATATCAATGATCGCAAAAAGGATCATTGTAACAGAAAGAATTTGGTTATAGTTGAAATTATCCATTACTGCTATTTAGTTGATAACTAAAGTAATTGACTGGATCCTGAGGTACGCGGAAAGCAAAAGGTTCCGGAATATTCCGGAACCTTTTATAAACTGTTGTTGTTTATTCCCTGTCCTTTTCTATGATCTTTCCATCTCTGAGTTCCCGTACTTTACTATACTTTTTACCATATACAAAATAGATTACTACCCCGATGCTCATCCAGATAAATAACCTGAACCAGCTCTCGGCAGGCAAAGAATACATCAGGTAAACGCAAACGGCAACACCGATAGCCGGTACATAGGGTACAAACGGAGTTTTAAACGGCCGAACGGCATTAGGTAACGTGCGGCGTAATACTACGATACCAATACAAACCAGCACAAATGCGAATAATGTTCCGATACTTACCATATGGCCCAGGTCAGAAACAGGAACGAATCCTGCGAACAAGCTGACAAAGACAAGGAAGAATAAATTGGTTTTCCATGGCGTACGGAATTTCGGATGAATTGATGCAAAGAACTTCGGCAGCAAGCCATCTTTAGCCATAGTATAAAATACGCGCGACTGCCCCATAAGCATCACTAAAATGACCGAGGTGTAGCCGGCAAGTATCGCTATGATCAGAGCATCCTGCAGGAAGCTGTAGCCGGTCATCGCAAAAGCAGTGGCTGCCGGTTTTGCATCTCCCGCAAAGTCTTTATAATTAACCAGACCAGTCATTACGTGGGCAAAAAGTACGTAGAGGATTGTACACACAATAAGGGAGCCCAAGATACCTATTGGCATGCCTTTCTGTGGGTCTTTAGCTTCCTGAGCTGCTGTAGAAACTGCATCAAAGCCTATGAAGGCAAAGAACACGACCGCAGCTCCCGTGGAAATTCCACTCCATCCAAAGTTTTCAAATTTGCCGGTGTTTTCCGGGATATAAGGAACGTAGTTGTCGGGATTGATATGGCTCCACCCTAAAACGATGAATATCAAAACTACGCTCACTTTCAGGACGACCAGGAAGTTATTCATGCTTGCAGACTCCTGTGTACCACGAATGAGTACCAGGGACAGTATGCATACGATGAAAATAGCGGGCAGGTTTATTAAGCCGCCCTCTATGACTGTCCCGTCTCCCAGCTTCATAGTTTCCCACGGCGATACAATAAATTCGTGTGGCAGGTTAATGTTGTATTTATGCAAGATCTCCAGCAGGTATCGCGACCAGCTCACGGCTACTGTAGCAGCTCCAAGGGCGTATTCAAGCACCAGGTCCCACCCAATTATCCAAGCCATAAATTCGCCCATGGTGGCGTAAGAGTAGGTGTAGGCACTTCCGGCGACAGGTATCATGGAAGCAAATTCAGCATAGCATAATCCCGCAAAAGCACATGCAAAAGCTGCAAGTGCGAAGGATATAGTTACTGCCGGGCCGGCATTTTCTGCAGCTGCTATCCCTGTTAAAGAGAACAGACCGGCGCCTATGATAGCTCCAATACCGAGTGCAACCAGGTTAACACTACTTAGTGATCTTTTTAAAGTACCCTCACCGGTTTGAGCTGATTCGAACATTAACTGTTCGATAGATTTTTTGTAGAACATACAATTGGTTTAGTAATGTTTTATATACGCTTTTATCATTTAACTGATCTCAAACGTAATTATTTTTATTTGAAAAATGAAACGTGGTGTCAGCAATTGTTATGGGTCTCATAAGATGCTGAATTTTATACTAAGACACTGATGGGCGATGTTTTAGAAGATTTTTAGCCATAAAAAAAGGGATCTGTCAGGATCCCTTTTCATCTTATAATTACCGGAATTATCTGGCAATAGTATCTATTTTATTGCTGATGGTATCCACAAAGGGAGTTCCCGCTGAGTCAACAGTAATTGTTTTGATATCTCTCTTAACATCCATCTCGCCGCCTGTATGCCCCGATCCGGTTGAGATATGTGGTGCAATGATCAATGAAACTATCGACATTAATTTAATAAGGATATTCATTGACGGACCGGATGTATCTTTAAACGGATCTCCTACTGTATCGCCTGTTACGGACGCTTTATGAGGTTCTGATTTTTTGAAGAACATCTCGCCGTTGATCTCTACACCCTTCTCAAAGGATTTTTTAGCATTATCCCATGCACCACCGGCATTCGATTGGAACATTCCCATTAGTACTCCAGATACTGTTACACCAGCAAGCAAGCCACCTAATACTTCGGGCCCAAAAGTGAAACCGATAATAATTGGAACGATCAGAGCAATTGCGCCCGGCAGCATCATTTCACGGATAGATGCTTCTGTAGAAATAGCAACACATTTTTCGTATTCCGGTTTCGCTTTGTATTCCATAATTCCAGGAATTTCGTGGAACTGGCGCCGTACTTCGTTTACCATATCCATGGCAGCACGTCCAACTGCAGATATACAAAGTGCTGAAAAAATAAATGGAATCATTCCCCCAACAAAAAGCCCCGCCAGTACATCGGCTTTATAAATATCGATTGCATTGATACCTGCAACGCCAACGAAGGCCGCAAAAAGTGCGAGCGAGGTCAGTGCAGCTGAAGCAATTGCAAATCCTTTACCAGTTGCTGCAGTTGTATTTCCCACAGCGTCAAGGTTGTCTGTACGTTCCCTGACTTCTGGCGGCAAACCGCTCATTTCAGCAATACCTCCTGCATTATCAGCAATAGGACCGAATGCGTCTATAGATAGTTGCATAGCGGTAGTAGCCATCATTCCGGCCGCTGCAATAGCAACCCCGTAGAAACCTGCGAAATAAAACGAGCCGTAAATACCTCCGGCAAGAACAAGGATCGGCAATACTGTTGATTCCATACCGACAGATAAGCCGGATATAATGTTTGTAGCGTGGCCGGTAGATGATTGCTTGATGATACTCATAACCGGCCGCTTACCCATAGCGGTATAGTATTCTGTAATTATACTCATCAAAGCGCCCACCACCAATCCGACAGCGATAGAATAAAATACATCCATCTTTGTGAACTCGAACCCACGGATCATCATTTCTTCAGGCAACATCCATTGAACAGCAAAGAAAGATACAATTGCAGTCAGAATTATTGAAGACCAGTTTCCAAGGTTCAGTGCGTTTTGGACGCTGTCTGTTTCTTTTTTGATTTTGACAAATGAACAGGCTACAATAGAAAGGATCAAGCCAATACCCGCAATCAGCATGGGTAAAAGGATAGGGGCGATGCCACCGAAATTATCAACTGAGACTATTTCCCGTCCAAGTATCATCGTAGCAAGGATCGTCGCTACATAAGATCCGAACAGGTCGGCGCCCATACCAGCGACATCTCCTACGTTATCCCCTACGTTATCGGCAATAGTCGCCGGGTTGCGAACATCATCTTCCGGAATACCAGCTTCAACTTTACCTACAAGATCGGCACCTACGTCAGCCGCTTTGGTGTAAATCCCACCGCCTACACGTGCAAACAATGCGATCGATTCAGCGCCGAGTGAAAATCCTGCAAGAACCTCCAGAGCCTTCACCATTTCTATTCCGTTAACATTTCCGTTTACGTTAACTACGTACATCTGATAAAAGACAATAAACAGGCTTCCCAGTCCTAGAACAGCAAGTCCGGCAACACCTATACCCATTACACTTCCTCCGGTAAAGGAGACCTGTAAAGCTTTGGCTAAGCTTGTCCTTGCTGCCTGAGTAGTACGAACATTAGATTTGGTAGCGATATTCATACCGATATAACCAGCCAAAGCTGATGTAAACGCACCAATCAAAAATGAAATAGCAATAACCCAACTTGAAGTTTCAACAAGAGTACCGGAGTATGCCAGCAAGATAGCCGCAATTGCAGAGAAGTAACCTAATATCTTCCATTCAGCTTTCAAAAAAGCCATTGCACCGTCTGCAATGTATCCGGAAAGCCTTTGCATATTTTCATCGCCCGGGTCTTGTTTGCTTACCCAGGCAGATTTTATAGCCATGATAATAATTCCTACTACACCTAAAACCGGTATTAAATAAATTAAATTTTCTTGTAAAAACTCCATGTATAGATCTCTGTTTAAGTTTGTTACTTTTTTCTAAGTGACGCAAAAATAGCAGGCTTATTCTATTATTCAAACACGTTGAACTATAATGTTATGGTATTCAGTGATATTTCTTTTGGATATTTGACTTGC
>DASWWE010000022.1:0-29757 GCA_036406055.1 Flavipsychrobacter sp.
CTGCTTTAGCGGCACTATAGAAGAAGCAAGGCAGGTAGTGGAGCTTGGCTTCTACTTGGGTATCGGCGGCGTAGTCACTTTCAAAAAAAGTACACTGCCCGATATTATTAAAGAGATAGGCCTGCAACATATTGTACTGGAAACCGATGCCCCTTACCTGGCCCCTATGCCCTACCGTGGCAAGCGCAATGAAAGCAGCTACATACCACTGATAGCAGCTAAAATAGCAGAGGTATTAGCCGTTGACGTAGCAGTTGTAGCACAGACCACTACAGCAACTGCGGCTCAGCTATTTCCTTATTAGCCGGTTTCTTTATCTCTGCATTTAAAACATTCACCGGGCGGTATTTATCACCCAATATTTCCATTCGTCTGTACACAGACTCGTCTATAAAAGACTCTACATTATCTACCACTATCTTGCGCGTTGCTTTAGGCAACAAAGAGAATACCCCTTTGGTAGAATCATAGATAGTGGCATCATACTTATCGGGCAGTTCGTGTATACGCTGATCCATTTCAAGCCCTACCGCTGCTGCCTTTCTGAATAGCCACTTCAGTGCTATATCGCTCAGCCCCGTATCAGGATACCCGCCACCAACATTGGAATGTACGCCCGGGAACCAGCGCTGTTCCAGCACCTGTTTAAACCCTTTCGGCTCTTCCGCACTCTTCTCCCACAGCGTAGGTACAAAGTTCTTCCTGCGCTCATCTACTGCCAGGGCATGGTAGGCATGCTCTATAATACTGCTCAGCCTCGTATCGTAGAAGGTATACCGGCGTTTATTATACCATTGCAGAAAATGCAGCGGTATGCCCAGGCTGCCCACCGTATCCCATACACCTATCAGCTTGATGGTAGCCGATTCATAGCTATTCTCTTTTCTGAATTGCACGGCTTTTTCATCACCAGACAATACGCTTTTATTCCGGTACAGTTCATATGCTTTTGCCACCAGGTCTATATCATTATGCCTGATGATGCCGCACTTGCGTATCAGCCCGGCAAGGCTGCGTGCTGTGTATGCCCCCCTGCTAAAACCGAACAGGAAAAGGTCATCCCCCGTCTCATAATTCCAGCAAATGAACTTGTATATGTCACGGATGTTTTCGTCAATGCCCTTTCCGGTAGCACCGTTGAACATGCGCACCAGTGCATTCCCGCTCGACCCGATGCCTTCATCATATATCTTCACCTGCTCTACCCCATTGGCATCGCGCCTTTTTATAAAGTCAAACATCTTCTGCACATTGGTCTTCTCATCTATGTTTGGCCGGTTCCAGGTACCGTCACTACATGTTATTATCCTCTTCATGTTACAATAGTTTAATGGTGAACACGCAACATTATTCTCTCATTATAAATTTAGGATGCAGTAAATGGAAATATATGCGTAGAACTACGCAAATGCACACCATATGATTAGAAAAAATCCCTATTTTTGCCGCCCGCATTCCCGGAGAGGTGCTCGAGTGGTTGAAGAGGCACGCCTGGAAAGTGTGTATACTGTCAAAGGTATCAAGGGTTCGAATCCCTTTCTCTCCGCATCAAAAAATAAAGAGCCCCTTAACCGGGGCTTTTTGGGTCACTGGAAATACCTTCTTAACAGATCTTATCTAACTCCAGCCCTTCCCACTCCAGCTTATGCCTTATGCCATTCCTTGTTTGCGTATATTTTATGGTGCTGAGCAGTATGCTGAATAATGTGCCGGGAATGGTTAATGCAATAGGGAAACGCCTGTAATAAGCCTTCTCAGCCGCTTCATATCTATCGGCCATTTCACCAGCAACAGCCAACTTTCCGCTAAACTGTATACCGGTATTGTTATACCCGCTTTTTGACGCCTGGTATATAGTACCGGCAACAGCGCTTCCGCTGGGTACCCTGCTGTGTAATGATGACTTTGATGATTTAAATACGATACCATCCATTTCGGGAATAACAGCATACAGGCAGTTAAAACAATACGGCAATCCATCCTTCACATAGCATATGGTTGCAATCTTGTTCTCGCACAAAAAACTCAATATCTCCCTTTGCATTCCCATATATGCTGTTTTATATACCCTTCCCTTCTCTCCTTACCAAAGCATTTTTATAGAATGTTTTTTCTGTTGCTGTTTCAGGTTTTAAAGCGGGCACAGTAGTAGGGTTGGCGTTGTCATCCAGCGCAACAAAAACAAAGTATGCCTCACAAATAGGATATATTTCGCCACTTATTACTTTACGAGATGATGCATATACATATATCTCCATCGATCGGTCGAAAGCCCTTGTCACTTTAGCATTTATGGAGATAATATCGCCGACCTTAGCCGGGCTCTTAAACTCCACCTTATTGATAGAAGCGGTAACGGCTATTCGCCCCGCATGTGTTTGGGCGCATATTGCAGAGGCGGTATCCATCCATTGTACCAACCTGCCACCCTGTAGCATGCCAATAGGATTGGCATCATTGGGATAAACCACTTCAGTCATAATTGTTTCAGACATAGCAGGGGTCTTATCCTTGCGCTTCTTATTGAGCTTCTCCATTTCAATGCTTGTATTTATAAAATTCAATTTTATGAACATGACAATCAATGATGATTGTCATGTTCTATATTGTTTTTTTTCAGCGAACAAGCATTAATAAGAAATCCGCCGCCTATTCAGCTGTATTTTTCAGCTTCATCAGCAGCGTGTACGCATTCTTAGTAACCACCTTTTGGGCTTTCAGGTCGATGCCTTCGGCTTTATTTATAGCAATAACGCCATTTTCCGCAGCACCGGTCTGCACTTCCTTCATTTCATATTGATTACCGGCTTTTGCCAAAAAGATGTATTGTTTATTACCATAGCGTACCACTGCATCTTCAGGCAGCACAAAGGCATTTGCATTGTCTAATGCTATTTCCGCATTCATATACATGCCCGGCACCAATGTGTGATCATAATTTTCGAAATGGCAATGCACTTGCAGTGTACGCTCTGCACTTACATCTTTACCTATCAGTATTATTTCGCACGGATATTTCTTATCCGGGTTGTTATTGGTGTACGCCACCAGTTTCTGCCCTATATACAATGCGTCAATGTCTTTCTCAAAAATGGCAAGCGCCAGGTGCACGTCTGTAGGGTTCACCAGTTCAAACATTACATCCGATGGGGTAACATATTTGCCGATATTCACATTCACTGCCGATACAAAGCCATCTATAGGTGCATGCACATTTATGGTTCTTGAAATGCTGCCCTCATGCAGCCTTTCGGGGTTGATGCCTATCAATTGCAGTTTCTGTTGCAGGCCGCTTATAAGTATCTTATTGCTTTTATATTCCGCTGCTGCCAGCTGGAAGGTTTTATCGCTGCTGGCCTTGTTCTGGTTTAGCTCCTTCTGGCGCAGGTATTCACTTTCCAGGTAATCCTGCTTTGCCTTGGCGGTCAGGTAATCCTGCTGCAATTGTATATACTGCTGGTCTTCCATAATCGCTATTACTTCCCCTTTGCGTATATGCATGCCCGGTAGCAGCCTGGTAGATTTCAGGTAGCCGCCCAGCGGAAAACTTACAGATACCATGTTTTGCGGCGGCACATCTATCTTGCCGGCCACCTTTATTACAGATTTAATATCCTGCAGGCTGGCCAGGCCGGTTTCTATATTTGCATTTTTTTGCTGCGCTTCCGTAAGCAATACCGTTGTACCGCTTATTACTTCAGGCTCTTTAGTAGCAGCCGGTTGCTTGTCACTACCGCATGCAGCCAGGGCCAATATGGCTATATATAATACTCGTTTCATTTCTTAATTTTTTATGAGGTAGTTGATCTCAAAAATGGATTCGTTCAGTTTCTTTAATTCGTCATAATAACGGTTGTAGATGTCAAATGCCTGGTTCAGCAGCATGGTATATTCCAGGTAGCTGATATCGCCCTGCATATATTGGCTACCCGTAGCCTCAATTATTTCAGCTGCATTTTTGTTGCCTGTCCGTTCATAATACACTACTGCATCTGCTTGCTTTTTGTAAGCAACCAGGGCATTATCATACTGCATATCCAGCATATGTTTGCCATCCTCTGCCATTGTTGTTGCCATCTTCCTGTTTATTGCAGCAGCTTTTATCCTTGCCGCCTGAGATGCAAATATCAATGGTATGCCTACACCCAACTGTACGGAACTGAACCGCTGCGATGAAGTGTAGAACCGCTCTGTATTATCTACTTTTTGCCAGCCGCTGAAGCTCTGGTTATAATACCCGCCTGTTATATCCGGCAGCAGTTTGGCCTGCTCCAGTTGGTGTATATTTTTGGCCAGTTGCTGTTGCAAATGCAGGTGGGTAAGGTATGGGTGCCCCGCAGTGGTGTTGGACAGAACCGGCACATCGGGTTTTAGCAATGCCCGGGTGGGGACATAGATGGTATCCGTGTTCAGCCAGTAGTCAAACTGGTTGAGCAGTATTTTCAAGTCGGCCTGCAATTGTTCCAGTTGTAAATGAATCTGCCCACGCTGGTTTTCAGCCGTTGCTTTCTCTACCGTATTAGATGCACCCAGTTTATACCGCAATTGGGCTTTATATTCAAACGCTGCATACAGGCTGTCTGCTTCTATCAGCAATGCTTGTTTCTGGTACAGGCAATTGATGGCATTGTAAAGCAGGGATACCTGCCGGGTAATTTCCTTTTCATTCAGTGCTGTTTGCAGTTGTGCTGCTTTCCATTCGTTGTGCAGAACGGCGCGCTGCTTCACATATACAAGCGGAAAGGATATGCTTTGGGTAACACCATAACGGGTATCGGTATAGGCACTGTTTACATGCCCCCATTCGGCCGTAACATTGGTTTTATTAATATCCCATCCGCTTCCCTGCATCTGCTTGTAATAATCTGTATTTAGCCTTTGGGCTTTTAGTTTCAGGTTATTGTGCAGGGCCGAGTCGATAGCTGCCTTTAGCGATATTTGCTGCTGTGCATGGGTCAGCACAGGAGAAAGGCTTAGCAGTAACAATAACACTGTTGCCTGGGGTTTCATTTTAAGATTTCTTTTTTCAAACAATAAATAAAGTACCGGCAGCAGGAATAAGGTTAAAAATGTTGCGGTAAGCAAGCCGCCTATTACCACCGTAGCCAGCGGGCGTTGCACCTCGGCACCGGCACCGTTGCTGAGGGCCATGGGCAGAAAGCCAAGGGAGGCTACAGTAGCCGTCATCAATACAGGGCGCAGCCTGGCGCGTGTACCCTGCAGCACAATTTCTGCCGGGTCGGTAATGCCCTGCCCTTTCAGTCGTCGTCGGAACTCGGCTATCAATACAATACCATTCAATACCGCCACACCGAATAAGGCTATGAAACCTATACCTGCACTGATGCTGAATGGCATACCCCGCAATGCCAGCGCAAAGGCACCACCAATGGCCGATAAGGGTATGGCTGTATAAATAATAAGGCTATGCTTAATGGAATGGAATGCGAAATACAACATCAGGAATATCAGCCCCAATGCCAAAGGCACTACGATAGACAAACGTTTTTTAGCTTCAATAAGGTTTTCAAACGCCCCGCCATAAGTGATGTAATAACCCGGTGGCAGTTTTATTTTATCCGTCTTTTGCTGCAGTTCATTTACAATGGTCTGTACATCTTTGCCACGTACATTAAAGCCAACCATTATCCTGCGTTTTGCATCTTCACGTTGTATCTGGTTGGGCCCGTCTTTTATAGCTACCGTAGCCAGTTGGTTCAAAGGCACCTGCGCACCCAATGGTGTAGGCACTAACAAATTCTGCACATCTTGCAGGCTTTGACGCTGGTTGCCGGCCAAACGCACCACAAGGGCAAACCTTTTTTCGTCTTCATATACCATGCCCGCACTTTGTCCTCCAAATGCCGCGTTGACAACATGGTTCACCTCCTCTATACTTAAGCCGTATTGCGCAATAGCGGCGCGGTTATGCGTTATTATTATCTGTGGCAGCCCGGTTACGGTTTCTATGTATATATCCTTTGCACCTTCTACCGAACCGGCCAGTTTGCCCAATTCATTGGCATAATGGGCCAGGGTATCCAGGTTCTCACCAAATATTTTGCACACTACATCTTGCCGCGCACCTGTCATCAATTCGTTGAAACGCATTTGTACCGGGAACTGAAAGCCGGCTGTAATGCCGGGCACCTCTTCTAAGGCAGTGCTCATTTTCTCTGCCATTTCAGGAAATGTTTTGGCAGATGTCCATTCCTTTTTGTCTTTCAGTATCACCATCATATCGCTGGCTTCCATAGGCATAGGGTCGGTAGGAATTTCGCCGCTACCTATTTTGGTAACCACTTTCTCTATTTCAGGAAACTTATTCAGCAGGATACCGGCAGCCTGCTGTGTAGCCTCAATGGTAGTATGCAGGTTGCTACCCGTCAGCACGCGGGTTTCAACAGCAAAGTCGCCTTCTTCCAACTGCGGTATGAATTCTCCGCCAAGCGACATGAGTAACATAACTGCTATAACAAACAATGAAAAAGCAGCGGCTATCATCACCCTGGTATGTTGCAACACTTTTGCCAGTGCCTTTTGAAATACGGTTTCCAGCTTTTCCATCATCCTATCGGAAAAGGTGGGCTTGTGGCTGATGCGTTTACTGATTACCAAGGCGCTCATCATGGGTATATATGTTAGCGAAAGGAGGAATGCCCCGAGTAGTGCAAAGGCCACGGTCTGCGCCATAGGGCGGAACATCTTACCTTCAATGCCCTGCAATGTGAAAATAGGCAGGTACACAATGAGGATGATGATCTGCCCGAAAACGGCACTATTCATCATGTTCGATGCAGATGTTTTTACTTCGGTATCCATTTCCGCCTGGCTGAGGCGGGTTTTATCTCTAAACTGTTTGGAATGGCTGAAGCGGTGCATTACTGCTTCTACTATTATCACGGCCCCATCTACTATTAAACCGAAATCAAGCGCACCAAGGCTCATCAGGTTGCCGCTTACACCAAACAGGTTCATCATGATAATGGCAAACAGCATAGAAAGCGGGATAATAGAAGCTACCAGTAACCCCGCCCGCACATTGCCCAGGAAGAGCACTAATATAAATATCACTATCAGCGAGCCTTCCAGCAGGTTTTTCTCAACGGTGCCTATGGCGTTATTGACCATTTTGGTACGGTCCAGGAATGGCTCTATCACTACACCTTTAGGCAGTGTTTTTTGCACCTGTTCTATCCGCTGCTTGATAGCCTTTATCACTTTGCCGCTATTTTCGCCTTTCAGCATCATCACGATGGCGCCTGCCACTTCACCTTTATTATTATAACACATGGCGCCGTAGCGTGTAGCCGAACCCAGATGAACATCTGCCACATCCCTTATCAATACGGGAGTACCATCAGATAACTGTTTAACAACACTATTCTCGATATCGCTGATACTTGCCGCTAAGCCTTCCGTTCGTATATACAATACGGTAGGCCCTTTTTCGATATAAGCACCGCCGGTGTTATTATTGTTCTTTTCCAGGGCACTGAATACATCGCTGATGGTAACATTATAAGATGCCAGCTTCGATGCATTTACAGCTACTTCATATTGCTTCAGGTAACCACCAAAGCTGCTTACATCCGCCACCCCCGGTACGCCCAATAGCTGCCTGCGTATGATCCAGTCTTGTATGGTACGCAGCTGCATGGCATCGTACTTATGTTCATAACCCGGTTTGGCACGTACTACATACTGGTATATTTCTCCCAGCCCGGTGGTAACCGGTGCCAGGTAAGGTGTGCCTATACCCGGGGGCAGGTCGGCCTGTATCAGTTGCAGCCGTTCAGACACTTGCTGCCTTGCCCAGTACACATCCACATCATCACTGAAAACGATTGTCACCACCGATAACCCGAAACGGGAAAAGCTGCGTATTTCCTTAAGGCCGGGTATATTACTATTAGCCTGCTCTATCGGAAAGGTAATAAGACGCTCTACATCAGGCGCACCGAGAGCGGGGGTTACGGTTATTACCTGCACCTGGTTATCTGTAATATCCGGCACCGCATCGACGGGCAGCCGGGTTAGTTCGTAGCTGCCATAGCCTATCAATGCCAGCACGAATAGCATAATAATGAGTTTATTCTTTACAGAAAACTCAATGATCTTATTTAGCATAAGTATCGCATATTTTCAGTACCGGGCGCTTTTATATACACCCGGACAAAAGATTTTATAAATGAATCGTGGCTAAAAAAGCCCTGTCTATTATCAGAATGGAAAATCAGGCGCGGGGCGGCTGCCATATTTTTGAAAAAGCCTCAGCAGCGTGGTGTGGCGCATTGTAGCGGGACAATGGCTTTGCCAGCAAAACGTAAGTAGCTTGTTGTGGTATCTCCATCTGCACCTGCTCGAAGAATATCAGCGCAAACGATGCCACGTGGCTGCATTGCTTAAAGGGCAATTGCATATCCCTGTCGTGGCCGGGATGGTCATCTGTGTCTTGCGTATAATGCATAGCCAGGAAATCCCATACACCCAGGTCTTTGTTCTCATCTTTATGCTCGTGATAATGCTCTACCAGGGTATATACTTTCAAGAGCTGGGCTACCGGGGTATGTACCCAGATGAGGGAACTAAGCAGCAATATGACCATAGCCCTTGGCATGAGGCAAAGTTAGTATTTATAGTTTATTATCTCCTATATTATTAAGTTACAGATTCCAATCTCTTATTTTATATCCACGCTTACGCCCCTATCTTTAGGCTATGAAACAGGTAACAGCGACGATAGGGAAAGACCACTATATTACACATATCGTAACGCCTACGGGCAAGAGCCTTTTTTCCGATGAACCGGAAACAGCAGGTGGTGCAGATGCGGGGCCTGCTCCGGAAGAACTGTTAGCTGCATCGCTTGGGGCTTGTACCTGCATCACCCTGCGCATGTATGCAGACCGCAAACAATGGCCGCTGAATAAAGTAGAAGCCCACATCACCATAGAGCGTGACAGGGAAAAGAACGAAACCAACATGACACGCCAGATACTACTTACAGGCGTGCTGGACGAACAACAGATTGCCCGGCTATTAGCCATAGCTAATAAGTGCCCTGTACACGAGATACTCACCCACCCTATACACATCCAAACAACGCTGGGGTAAACCTTTAACATAACCTTCTTAAGCCGTCATGCTATAGTAATATATGGTAGCCTACTTGTGGCATTGTCTTTGTTTTATTAAATTTAGAATAAGTAAAAGATCAAAGGCTATGACACTGAGCGAAACATGGTTTTTAGAAGGGTACATTGATTTTGAACTGCAGAAATACCGCCTGCTGGCTTACCTGAAAGAGGTGAATAATTGCTTCAATCAAACGAAGCTGTATCCACAACTGGCCGATGTGGTTTTCCACTATAACAACCTGGTATCTTTCAGGGATAACAAGCGCTTTTTGCAAGACAACTTCCCCAGACAGCTGACGCATGTGGACATGCAGAAAGTGACGCTGGTATATGAGCAGATGCTGCAAGACGATGAGCTGATGAAAGAGCTGGAAAGCATTACCCAATATGCCATTGAGCAGATGAAAGGAACATTGGACAATGGCGCAGGCATCTATGAGCTGGTGGAACAACAACTGGAGATAGCACCCGTGGGCATTATACCGCTATACAAGAACGAAGGCTATATGCTGCTGCGCTATGGCAACCATGGCGAGATACATGCATACAGCTACACCATCACTTTATTTGAACATAAGGACGCCAACTATAAAGGCATCCGTATGGAATATATTGACAGCTGGCAGAAGAACATCGTGAATACATATGAAAATATCAAGCGCGACATCATACGGACCATACGCACCCTGCCCTACCCTGCGGTGTATAGCATAGAATACCCGCTAACCATACCACTGAACGAAACGCTGCTGCCGATAGCCAAGCGTGCCCTTGTAAAACACATAGCTACGAAGGCTGCTTAACTTCTGCCGACTTATTCGCATCTACACTTAATTCATGATGCTCTATTGCCATTTCTACCTGTTTTCGGGTGGGTAACAAAATGAGGCGCAGCGTAGTATCATTGGTAAAGTAGCTGATGGCCCAGTTGATGAATGTGAACAGCCTGTTCTTCGCATTCAGTATCAGCATCAGGTGCAGGAACATCCATGTAAGCCATGCAAACACCCCCTGAAAGCTCATAAACGGCAGATCGACCACCGCCTTACGCTTACCTACCGTAGCCATGGTGCCGGGCGATTTATACCTGAAAGGCCGCATCTCGCCACCATCCAGCAAACGCTTGAGATTTGTTGCCAAATGTTTCGCCTGGTTGTTGGCCACATTGGCCAGTTGCGGATGCCCTTTAGGCCATTCCTGCGTTTCCATATAAGATACATCGCCCAACGCAAAGACACTATCGCTGCCCATAAGGCGGCTGTATTCATCTACCTTAATACGATTGCCCCTTACCAGCAGGTTTTCGGGCACACCCTTCGGCACATTGCCCATTACTCCTGCCGCCCATACCAGGTTTCGGGTAGGAATGGTGCGGCCATCTTTCAGTGTGGCTACCTTGCCATCATAGTCACTAAGCAGTGCATTGGTCCAAACCTTTACGCCAAGGCGTTCCAGGTATTCCTGCGATTTGCGTTGCGATACGGGGCTCATGGCTGCCAGTGTAGCATTGCTGCCTTCCAGCAGGTATATATTGAGGCGCGAAAAATCCATATCGGGATAATCGCGCGGTAATACGTTTCTTTTCATTTCGGCCAGTGAACCGGAAAGCTCTACCCCTGTAGGGCCGCCACCTACCACTACAATGTTCATAATGCGCTCCAGCTCTTCGGCTGATGCGTTGATGGCATCTTCAAAATTGAGCAGGATACGGTTGCGCAGCGTAATAGCCTCGGGGGTCGACTTCATAGGGAAGGCGTAGCGCTCTATATTCTTATTACCAAAGAAATTAGTAGTGCAGCCCGTGGCTATCACCAGGTAATCGTAATGGAACGTTTCATCATCAGTCAATACCTGCTTGTTATCCATATCAATGCCCGTAATACGTGCCACACGCACATGCACATTGTGCTTTCGCTGAAAGACCTTGCGCAGGGGGAAAGATATGGCGCTCGGCTCGAGGCGGGCGGTAGCTACCTGGTAAAACAGCGGCTGAAACTGATGAAAATTGTATTGGTCTATCAGTGTGATCTCATATTCACTATTCCTGATGTTCTTGGCCAATTGCAGGCCGGCGAACCCACCACCCAGTATCACTATCTTCTTGTTGGTCGTTTGTGATCTCATACGGTTGATTTTTATGTGGGGGCATTGATTGCGCCGCAAAGCTACGAGCATTTAGCGGGTTGCAAGCATTGAGTGTGGCTATATTCAGTATGCCTAAAATTTATGCCAAGGAGTGATGAGATTACCCTATTACCTACTGCTAACCTGTAAGTGCTGGTGGTAAATTGTTTCCGATTGTTTCCGGTTTTGCCGGAACACTGCGCGGAGGGTTCCAGGGGATGATGTCGGGGCGATCTTCGTACACGGGCACGCCCTCTACTATTTTTATCAGCCCCGTTTCTTTGGTGACCGCTGCGGAAGGTACTATTGTTACCCCTTTCCATAGCGGGTCATCGCCGGGGATATTTTCAAAGCCGCGTGGTTCGTAGCGCGGCAGTGCGGGCTTTTCGGGTGGCGGTGGTGTAGCGTTTTGCGTTTCTATCGGTTTGATGTCTTTAGCGGCATACTTGCCGGATTCCAACTTACAATCGAGCTCTATAGCCCGCAATACGGCATGCGGGGCGAGGTCGTCCACCACTTCTACAATGGCATCTTTCAGCTTTACATGGCGGCGCACCTGCCAGTGGCCCAGTATCATTTGTGCCAATACCAAACGCTTTTGCTGCAGGGTGCATACTTCATCGGCTATGCGCTGCTGTGCGGCATGATGTACCTGTGCCATAGCTTCGGCACGCAGCGGCGCTTCTACCTCATTTATATACTGCTGAATATGCGGCTGGCGGAAGAGGCGGTTAGCAGCAACGCGCAGGCTATCGCCTTCTTCAATATTAGGATAAGCTTCTTTGTAGGCTCTGAATTTATCGCTATGCTGCAAATAAGCATTGGCAAAGTGGAGGTGACTTTGTTTCATTTTGTGATAGGTTTTATTATAGCAAATATACAATATTTTATTAGAAATAAATCACCATACACTTCCTGTAAACAGAGAAATTACAATAACAGTTGTTCCAATAACTAAGTTATTCCGGCAATTTAATTTGCAGTAAATTGAAATGCATGAAAACTATATTCCGAAAAATTGCAGCAGCCATTGGTGCGGTATATGGCGTACTATGCGGCCTGACAGCCTTGCTGTTACTCGTAGACTTCATAATTGCCCCTAAAGAAATAGTATTTATATACAACATTGGCCCTAATGGTGATCATTGGCAGTTTCTAAGTAAAACGAACCACATCATATGGCTGACAATGTATGTGCTATTTTATGCAGGTTTCGCGATATTAAATTTTACATTTTTTAAAAGATATACGAAGCGATTATTCATTGCCGTTGTTATTTTAGATTTATTAATCATTGCCTTGAGCATTCGTTTTTACTGGCTGGAATATACTTCGGGATATGATCATTACCCGGGATTTGATCCCTATATTTTATAATCACCCTTTAGAATACATCATCTACATAAAAACAAAACTGCCGGGCAAGCCCGGCAGTTTGTATAGTATCTGAAATATTTTTAGAACCTGAAGCCTAATGTGAGTGCTACGTTATTAAAACTGTTTTTGATAGTAGCCGTTGGTACGGTAACAGGTGGAATGTAAGACAGTGTGTAGGGTGTTTCCTGGCTTTCGCTTTGCGTGTGCATGAAGCCCAGGTCGAGAAACCAGCTTTCTGAACGGAAGCCTACACCACCGGAGAAGGTCATGCTGCTGCCATCGATAGCTGAATTTTTGTACGGGCTGCCATAATAGCCAAAGCCCAGGCGGATAGAAAAGGCATCGATACGGCCTTCTGCACCCACACGCAGTATAGAAGCTGCCTTGTATGTATTCTTAATGCTTTGGTTGATCATGGTTTGATAATCGCGGTTGTTGCCATCGAAATTGAACCTGGCAGAAGCATAGTTTACAAATTCGTAATCGGCGGTGATGAAACCATATTTACCGAACAGGCCGGTAGCACTTACCACACCACGCCATGGTGTCAGCAGGTTATATTCATAAATATTTTCGGGTGCATCTACACGGGTAACGGGATTATCGCCATAACCGAGGTCGCGCTTGAAGTTTTCGGTATTGGAAGTTACCGTCCTGTTCTGCACATCCTTCAGCCCGAAATAGGTAGGTGTGTGCACCGCCAAACCGATACGGAAGGCATCGGCAGGCTTATAGATAGCCCCCAGCTTCAGGTTGACACCACTACCGGTGGTAGTAAGCGTTTCGCGGTATTGGAAATTATCGAAGTCATTGTTGGCGTTGCCTGATGCATCACTTTCGGTATAAGTCACCTCGCGCTTGTAGCGGACAACCGGAATACCCAGCGTAGCACCCAGCATCAGCTTTTCCATATAGTTGCCACCCAGAGAGATGGCCATATCTGTAATGCCACCTTTTTGTATAACACTGCGCTGCTGGTTGAGGCCGCCCTGCCAGTCGGCCACGGTACCCCATTCAGTACCCTGAAATTTATCTATAAGAAATGACTCATAACCTAAACCAGCCAATGTGCTGAGATTTGAAGTATCCATTGGATAACTATTAGCATCTATGGCAAATATCTCGCTGGCGCTGCTGGTGTTATTGTAGCCGCTGTAAGTATAATTGTTGCTAAAGTCGGCAATGCGGTTGAGGCCAAAGCCGAAGGAAACAGATTTCCACTTGCTTTTTTCATAACGCTTGCCACGGGCAGCGCTGCTGAGCACCAGGCCCAGGTTATTGATGGTGAAGCGCGTAGCATTATCATCGGCAGCAGTGCCGGTGTAAGTGCTGCTACTGTTATTCATCTTCAGCGAGGGGGTGAATGTAAACTCGGAACTGCGATAGACACCAATACCTGCGGGGTTGACACTGAGTGAAGAAAAGTCGCCACCAATAGAACCCAGCGCCCCACCTATACCCATAGAACGGGCCGTACCCTGCGGCGCCAGGTGGGAGTAACGCAATGCATCGGTTTCATCCTGTGCGAAGGCGGCTGCGCCTGCACTCAATAATATAGCGGATAATAAGTAAGGGCGGATATTCATAATGCGTGCTTTCAACTATGACAAAAAAATAGTGTTAATGTTTAATCAATTGCTAACAAATATCTGCAATCAATTTCTATACCTATGTTAAAAATGAGATGTTAAAAAAATATCCTGCCATAAAGCAGGATATTTTCTTTATAAAGATAATCATAAACCCATCATTACCTGCGGCCACCGCTGCTGCGGCTGCCACCACCTGAACCACCGCTAAAACCACCGCCGCTGCGGCCACCACCGAAACCGCCACGGCTGCCATTATCGTAGCTGCGGGTTGGCGCAGAACGCTGCTCGTAACGAGGTTGTTCGTAACGCTGCGGTTGCTGCTGCTGGCGAGGCGCTTCGTAGCGTTGTTGCTGCTGTTGTTGTTGGCGTGGTGCTTCGTAACGCTGCTGCTCCATTTGCTGAGAAGGCATGGTTTGCGGGCGGCTTTCTATAGTGCCACCTTCATTGCTGTTGAAGAAGCGGCCACGTTGCGGCTGTACCGGTTGCGGCCTGTCGCCTGCAGGGGCAGTTTGTATCGTACCCCTGTTTTCGGGCAAGCCACCACGTGGTGCTGTTATGGTACGGTTGCCATCGCGCTGCGTGCCAATAGTACGGTCACCGCTGCGCATTGGCTCTGTATTGCCACTGCGTACGCCGTTATTTGTATTTGCCGGTGCTTCGCGCAGGCCGGCACGCGGATTACCTGTTGGTGTAGTGCCCATAGCCTGCCTCAGGCCACTGCTGGAACGAGGGCTGGTGCTATACCTATTGAGAGAGGTGCGTGGGCCGTATGTAATGGCACGGCCATAACCGGCACCGCCGCCATACATGCCGCTGTAGTAGCCATCCCAGTAGCCATTGTAATAGCCACCACCATAGCCGCCCCAACCACCCCAGGCATAGCCCGGATAGTTCCAGTAGCTATAGAAGCCGGGATAACCATACCAGTTGCTCCAGCCCCAGTAAGATGACCAGTAAGGGCCACCCCAACCAACGCCTACACTCCAGCCCGGTTGGTATCCCCAACCCCAGCCGGCGCCATAGCCCCAGGCACCACCGTAGCCGTACCATGGGTCGTAGCCCCAATATGGATTGTAGAACGAACCGTAACCAAAACGACGGAAGCGATTACTGTAATAACTATCATCATCGTAATCGATATAGGCATCATCTTCGCTGCTGCTACTGTTGTAGGAATAGTTGCCATTGGCATCTTCCTGTGCCCTGCGCGCAGCTTCGCGCTCCTGGCGTTTACGTTCGTTCTCTTCGTCTATTTTCTTCTGTTCTGCCGCATCCCTTTCTGCATCTTTGGTGCTGTAGTATATATCATCGTAGTTCTTAGATTGTGCGAACGACGGCGTATACCCAAGCCCTAAGAGCATCAGACCGGTTATAACGAAACGTTTCATTATTTGTGGATTTTTAGAGTGAGATTGCTTAGTGAAATTAGTACTTTTGCGCCACCTGACCAATGATTAAGACATCGAAAAGTATGCCAGGTTTAATATGAGCAATATTTTAACATCTCGTAAACAGGATTATTCCCAATGGTATAATGACCTCGTTCTCAAGGGCGGTTTGGCAGACTATTCTGCCGTGCGCGGATGCATGGTGATAAAACCATATGGGTACGGACTTTGGGAAAACATGCGCGATGTACTCGACCGCATGTTTAAGGAAACAGGGCACCAGAATGCCTACTTTCCCCTGTTTGTGCCCAAGAGCCTGTTTGAAGCTGAAGAGAAAAATGCAGAAGGCTTTGCCAAAGAGTGTGCCGTGGTAACCCACTACCGCCTGAAAACCGACCCGGACAATAAAGGCAAGCTGATAGTGGACCCCGCAGCCAAGCTGGATGAAGAACTGGTGGTGCGCCCTACATCGGAGGCCATCATTTGGAATACCTATAAAAACTGGATACAAAGCTACCGCGACCTGCCGCTACTCATTAACCAATGGGCCAATGTAGTGCGCTGGGAAATGCGTACGCGCCTGTTTCTGCGCACGGCTGAATTCCTGTGGCAGGAAGGCCATACGGCACATGCTACCAAAGAAGAAGCGATAGCAGAAACAGAACAGATGCTGGATGTATATGCCCGCTTTGCAGAAGAATATATGGCGCTGCCGGTAATACGCGGCGTGAAGACACCTAACGAACGCTTTGCCGGTGCGGAAGATACCTATTGCATAGAAGCACTGATGCAGGATGGTAAGGCCCTGCAGGCAGGCACATCGCACTTCCTGGGGCAGAACTTTGCGAAGGCATTTGATGTAAAATTTGCCAGCAAGGACAATACGATGGAATATGTATGGGCTACATCGTGGGGGGTATCTACCCGCCTGATAGGCGCACTGGTAATGGCACACAGCGATGATGAAGGGCTGGTAATGCCACCGCGCATAGCGCCGCTGCAGGTGGTTATTGTACCTATCTTCAATAAAGATGCAGAAGCCAGGCAGAAGATAGACGATAAGGCTGCGCAACTGATAAAGGAACTGCGCGCTAAAGGCATACGTGTGAAGTATGACAATGATGACAGCACACGCCCGGGGTGGAAATTTGCCGAATATGAGCTGAAAGGCGTACCCGTGCGTATAGCACTGGGAGCCCGCGACCTGGAAAATAACCAGGTGGAGGTAGCCCGCCGTGATACTAAGGAAAAAGCACCGGTATCGCTGGATGGCATTACAGACCATGTAGCACAATTGCTGGAAGAGATACAAAACAACCTGTTTAACCGTGCGCTGGCTTTCCGCGAGGAGAATACCCGCAGCATAGATACATGGGATGATTTTGTAAAAGCACTGGACGAAACACCAGGCTTTATATCCGCACACTGGGATGGCACACCTGAAACGGAAGAGAAAATAAAAGAGCTGACGAAGGCCACCATCCGTTGCATACCGCTGAATAATAAGCAAGAAGCAGGAAAATGCATATTGACGGGTAACCCTTCTACGCAAAGGGTACTATTTGCAAGGGCATACTAATCTATACATAACATACTGATAAAGCCACAGCAAACTGCTGTGGCTTTTATTTTTAATAGGAGTTGCCTATTTTTCGACAAACAAATATTGCTATGCTAAACTACCCGAATGACCAACCGACACCAGGCACCGTGATTAATGAAACGGCTAAGTATAACCTGCTGGAAGCTGCCCGCTGGGGAAAATTCCTGGCTGTGGTGGGCTTTGTTATCATGGGCCTGATGATTGCCGGGGGATTAATTATGGGTGCTTTTATGGCCACCTTTTCGGCTGCACAATTGGGCTACCTGTTTTCTCCTGCACTCTTTACTTTTTTTTACGTCGTGCTGGCAGTTATATACTTCTATCCGATATATGCCTTATTAAAATTTTCGACATTAACCAAAAGGGCACTGCAGGCAAATGACCCAAGTATTTTTGCACAAGCTACCGGGTACCTGAAAGGCATGCTGAAGTATATGGGTATATGGACCATCCTCATCATCTGCATCTATGCATTGGTCATCATATTTGCATTGACAGTGGGGCTGGCATCGGGGCTAGCGCAGTAATACATATTGCAACCACAATAAAAAACAAAAGGCATACGCGATAGTATGCCTTTTTTGCTGATGGGAACATCAGGCCTTCTATATGTAATTACTACTTCTGGTTAGCTACTTGTTGTTCCAGCGCTGCGATGCGTGCTTTTAACTGCTCGATAATAGCCTGCTGCTCTTGTATGGCCTTGATAGCGATAGTGCTCATACTGGCATAGTCTACACCCATCTGGTTTTCAAACATAGCATTACCATCATTGTTAGTATTTACGCTTACAAACTGAGGGAACACATCATATACATCCTGTGCTATGAAGCCGATGTATTGTTTTGATTCCTGGTTGCCCTGCACTTTGTACTGATATGTTTTAGGAGCCAGTGTCATTACCTTGCTTAATACGGGTGTTACATCCTGTATATTGGTTTTGGCCCTGCGGTCGGACAAAGAAGTATACACACCAGACACACCATCAAACTGGCCAAGGTTGCCGCTGCGGCCTATTATCAATGCCCCTGATGATGAAGAATACAAACTCCAGCCACTGCTTGCAGTTGTATTGTTGATACGGATACCGTTATCATTGAAAGAACCTGTAACACCATCTACCTGGAATCGATACTTAGGGAAGCGGGTACCTACACCTACATTACCAATAGAATCGACCGTAAGTTTTGGCACAGCCGCTACGGTAAGGTGCACGCTACCCAATGTGTTGCCACCGCCGGTACCAAAGTCCATATCTTCATTTTTACCGGCATAGCTACCTATGTATCCGCGATAAATATCGGCTTCATAAAAACCCAGCCACAGGTTTGAGGTACCACTACCCCTTACACCCAGGCCGCCGTTGCTGGTTGCCTGCAAGCCATTGGAAAACCTTGCGTACGGTACGCTCATAAATGGTGAAGTGCCCATATCTGTATAGCTGGTGCCGCCTGCAGGGTCTATTTCCACCTTCATGCTCGTTGAGCTTTTTCCCCAGTCTATACTACTAAGATCACCTGTAGTAGTAGTAGCGCCAGCACCGCCTACCTGCACATTCAGCAGGCCCTGTGGCGTGGTCATCACCGTGCGCTCTTCTGTGTACAAAGCTGCAGATGCACCATCCTGCACCGTTATTTTAACACCTACATTCTGGGAGGCTATCAACGTGCCGCCCGCATTGCGTACTACAGCCTGGTAGTTGAAACCTGCAGGTACCTGTGCCGATG
Source organism: Flavipsychrobacter sp. (assembly GCA_036406055.1). Classification (GTDB taxonomy): domain Bacteria; phylum Bacteroidota; class Bacteroidia; order Chitinophagales; family Chitinophagaceae; genus Polluticoccus. Next base: position 18,952 of record DASWWE010000022.1, read on the forward strand.
CAGAGAAAGAAAGTATGCAGCTAAGTGCCGCTGCCGCCATTATGTTCAGTTTCTTGTTCATAACTTTCGTTTTAATGGATATGATTGTTTAATTGTTTTTGTAATTATTGTTTTGTGAATGAGATGGTTTGTGCCACTGTACCCTTACTATCTGTAATGTGCAGCAGGTAATTGCCACTGCTATACCCCGTCAGGTCTATACTGCGTTTGTATTGTTTATCTACCGTTACATTCCGCTGTTTGTGCATCAGCCTGCCGGCTGCATCGTAAATGGCAAAATGCAGCAGTGCATTGTTATCCGTTTTCAGGCTCAATGTGATGTTGTTTTGTGCCGGATTAGGATACAGTTCGTAGCCCACGACAACCGATGCCGTGCTTTTCACATCGTTAGAGAAAAGGCCATCGGGCTGCTGAAAACCCTGTGTGATGGTGAAGCTGCCGGATGTAACGGTAGCTATGGCTACCTCGCCCACCGTGCTGCTTACCGATACCGAAGCGGTGCTGCTATATCCACCGGCGGAGGATATGACCTGACGCTCGATGCTCTGTGCATGCAGCGCACCTGCGGCCAGCAGCAGGCTTAGTGTTAATGTTATTGCTCTCATACGCTATCGTTTTTGTGTTGAAGAATATGATGCAAAGGAACACTGCCACAGCCACAGGTTGCCGCGTAGAACTACGTAAAAGCATATGTACCTGCTACGGATTTTAGAACCGTAGGTATGAGCCCAAAACTGCAACAGGCCTGCTATCGCATTGATAACAAGCCTGTTGAAAAATGTATATACAACGTTTAGCTAAACTTGACAGATGTCATGGTAAGGGAGCCTGCAATGGCTTTATCGTTGAAGAAGGTGGGTTCTTCATTTTTGCGCTGCAAGCCCAGGATGTAAAGCAACGGATAGTAATGGTCGGGCGTAGGAATGGCCAGTTTCGCATCTTTATGCAGCTTTTCGTAATTGACCAGTGCCATATGATCGCCATTGGTTATCTTCTGCTTGAATATTTCGTTCATCTCTATAGCCCAATCGTAACCATATTCTTTATTGATGTCTTCAAAACCCTTTGGCAGGTGCATGATGCCGAGGTTATGTACCATGTTGCCACTGCCCAATACCAGCACACCTTTTTTGCGGAGCGCTGCCAGTTCTTTTATCAATTCGTAATGATAGATAGGTGGCTTGTGATAATCGATGCTCAACTGCAATACAGGAATATTGGCATCGGGGTACATATGCTTGATAACACTCCATGCGCCGTGGTCGAGCCCCCAATCATGATCGAGCCCTACATTGGTAGTAGTAATAAGCGACGCTGTTTCTTTAGCCAAATCGGGACTACCCGGTGCGGGGTATTGTACCTCAAACAATTCTCGAGAAAAGCCCCCGAAGTCGTGAATGGTTTTGGGCTGCGGCATAGCCGTAATATGCGTGCCGCGTGTAAGCCAGTGAGCCGACACTATGATGACCGCTTTGGGCACAGGTATCTCTTTTGCCATCTTTTGCCAGCGCAGGCTGAACTCATTGTCTTCGATAGCATTGGTGGGTGAACCGTGGCCCACAAATAGGATAGGCATTACCTCATCCTGCTCATTAAGCCCTTCGGCAAATTTCCTGAAACCTGATAAACTCGTCATAATAGCTGCTGCCGCCGCCAGTTTTAAAAAATCTTTCCTTTGCATACTTACCAATAGCCCGTTTCTGCTGCCGGGGCAGTCATGCAAATTTCGGCAAAATTTCACCCTTCGCCGATAGAAAGATGTATATACATGTATAGTGAACGACTATAACCAGCTCAGGATTAATCCTGTTTTTCCATCACCAGTTTATCGGTAGTCATACTGGTGGTGGTTTTAGTAACTTTATAAGTTTTCATATTTACATTCCCGGTAAATGTCATTTCGCCGGTTTGCTGATGCACCAACAAGGAATCACTGGAAACGGTATCCCTATCGCGGGTGTACATAACATGACCGTGATACAGCGTATTTCCATCATTAAGCGTGACTTTTTTATCGCTCTTAATCTGTGGCTTTTCCTTATCGCCTGCATAGGCCGTGAAGCAAACAGCAGGCAATAACAATGCAAGGAGACGGATATTCATAGAAATGGCTTTTGAACAAAACGGATATGGTGCGGAATTATTATGCTAATAAAATCACTTAGCTACTTTATCTTTTGAATCTTTTGTGTTCTCCGTAAAGAATTAATGATTATATCCATTGATTTATCCCTTGTAATGATTGGTTTCCATTTGGACGACTGATCATTCCGCCATCGATTTTCAAGCTCAGTCCTATTAGCTATATAGTATGTTATTGCCTCAATGAACTGCTTCTTTCCACAAGCGATACCATTTATATCTATGTCACCGACCTTATATTCTCGAGATTCATACAAGCTCCAATTATTATTACCATAATAAACAGAATCTTGGCTAATGGGTATTTCGCCTTCATTACCACCACCAATAGGATAATATTCACCGCTTTCATTGCGGGCCAGCAACAATATTTCCTCTTGCCCTTTCTTATAATCACTATATCTACTGGCACAAGTCCAGTTTTTAAATTTCTTGACTTTGATGCTATGCCTGATATTACCTTTTAGTACTGTATCGACAGCAAATTGAAAATAGGATTCACCGACTAATGTTATTTTTCCTATGACTATGTGATCTGCTTTATCAAGAGCTTCGTGCAACTGCATGTGCCGATAGTCTGCTGAAGCATTATAAGCAATTGCTAATAAGACAACCAGTAACGATAAATGTCTACTCATACATCGCATCTATTTCCTTTGCATACTTCTGCTCTATAAACTTGCGTTTCACTTTTATAGAAGGCGTTAGTTCACCGGTATCTATGGTCCATTCGGCAGGCATCAGTTGAAATTTCTTTATCTGCTCTACGTGGCTGAAGTCCTCGTTGTATTTATCTACCTGTTTTTGCAGCAGTTCTATCACCTGCGGCAGTTTAATGAGCTCTACATTATCTGCAGGGGCTTTGGTGCCGTGGTCTTCCAGGTATTTACGCACATGCACATAAGCTGGTACTATCAGTGCGCTTACGAATTTGCGACCGGCACCTATTACCAATAACTGCTCGATGAACATGCTTTCTTTCATCTTGTTCTCTATCACCTGCGGTGCAACATATTTGCCACCCGATGTTTTGAATATCTCTTTTTTGCGGTCGGTTATCTTCAGGAAACGGCCTTCTACCCATTCGCCGATATCGCCGGTTTTAAGCCAGCCATCGGGTGTAAAAGCTTCAGCAGTAAGTTCGGGGTTCTTATAATAGCCCTTCATCACGTTGTGACCTTTGCAAAGTATCTCACCATCTTCCGCCAGCTTTACCTGCACATTTTGTATCACGGGGCCGATGGTGCCGATGCGGCGGTCTTCAGTTGCGTATTTATTTACTGATATTACGGGTGATGTTTCGGTAAGGCCGTAGCCTTCCATTATCACTATTTTGGCTGATGTAAAAATGCGTATCAGGCGTACCTGGCAGGCGGCAGAGCCGGTAACGATGGCTTTGACATTGCCACCCAATGCTTCGCGCCACTTGCTGAATATCAGCTTATTGGCAATAGCTAATTGCAAGCGGTACCAGAGACTGCCTTTTTCTACGTTGTCATATTTGAAACCGAGCCCTAATGCCCAGAAGAAAAGGGCACGTTTGATGCCTTTCAGTTCGAGGCCCTTTTCGAAAATACGCTCATATACTTTTTCGAGCAGGCGGGGTACGGTGGTGAAGACCATAGGTTTCACCTCGCGCAGGTTCTCACCTATGGTATCCATGCTTTCTGCATAATAGATGGCCACGCCGGCATTGAGGTAGACATAAGTCACCATCTTTTCAAAAATATGATTGAGCGGTAGGAAGCTCAGGGCTTTATCGCCTTTAGCTGCAAACCAGAATTCGCACATACAGTCCAGCACATTACTCACTATATTATCGTGGGTGAGCATCACCCCTTTGGGATTTCCCGTGGTGCCTGATGTGTAGATGATGGTAGTAAGTGTTTCTTTTGTAATACGGTTGACTACCGATGCATCGGGGCCAAGATTTTTATTTACTAATGTTTTCCAATTTTGCACACCGGCCACATCATCAAAACAGAATACATGCTTAACAGATGGTACCTGTGCAAAGGCATCTTTAAAACGCTCATATAGTTCCGCATTGCCCACAAATACGATATGCACCTGCGCATCGTTGAGCGCATATACCATATCGTGCGTACTGATGGTAGGATACAAAGGTGTAAGTACGGCGCCGGCTTGCTGCACTGCAAGGTCGGTCATGATCCATTCCGGCCTGTTGGGCGAAATGATGGCTATTTTTTCCTGCGCCTCGGGTTGCAGGTCGTTATTACTGATACCCAGCGATAGCAGCCCACCACAAAGCTTACCGGCGGTATCCCACACTTCCCTGCAAGTATATGTTCTCCATGTACCGTTTTCCTTTGCCGCCAGCATCGTTGCATCGGGCTCTTCCTGGGCGCGTTTGGCCACTATATCAAAAAGACGTTCGACCATATACTAAATTTAATAAAATTTAGCGATTAGTGCATCATCGGAATGTTAATTCCTGTTTTATACAATTATATTTGTTTTTGGCATCCTTGTTGCGATGAGGAAGAATTGAATTGTGGCATACTACAGAATTAGAATTTTGAAACAACTATGCGTTTAAGCTTAGAGAAGCTGATACCCGTACCACTTAAAGACCGCATAAACGAATACAACTCGTGGATATGGAACCAGGAACTGGTATTTAACAGCGGCGAGCGGATAAGTATTCAAGCACCATCGGGTACGGGTAAAACCACACTGATACACTTCCTGTACGGGCTGCGAAAAGACTATGAGGGCAAGATATACTGGAGCGCCTTTAACATGTCGGCCATTAATGCAGAGCAGCTATCGCAGATACGGGCATCGTATGTAAGCGTGATATTCCAGGATATGCGCCTGTTTCCCGAACTGACCGCATGGGAGAACCTGGAAGTGAAACGCAGGCTGACCAATACGGTATCGGAATATGACGCCGAGAAGTGGATAGAGCGACTGGGGCTGAAAGATAAGCTGGACAGGCCGGCGCGTACCTTATCGTACGGCGAGCAGCAGCGTGTGGCTATAGTACGAGCCTTGCTGCAACCCTTTGAATGGCTGATAATGGATGAACCCTTCAGCCACCTGGACCATGCCAACCGCCAGCGTGCGATAGCACTGATACGTGAAGTGGCTGACCATCACCGCGCGGGCATCATCCTTGCCGACCTGGAAGACAATGATTTTTTCACCTATAGCCGGAAACTACTACTGTGAAATCATTACAACAAAAGACATTATTACGAAAGCTATTGCTACGCCACCGCAGCAACAACCGGCTATGGGCGGCACTGATTGCACTATGCATAGGCACTACCCTGCTATTGTTATCTGTACTGATATGGTGGAACTTCAGAGAGATACTGAGCGGGCGCGGCAGTAACGATAGCCTTGGCAGCACTTTCCTGACAGTGGGTAAGAAAGTGACCAATGAAAAAATGGGGCGGCCGGAAATGACCTTGTTTAGTCCACAGGAAATAGATGCCATGCAAGGCGCACCACAAGTGCAGGATGTAGGCGTGCTGGTTTCCAACCGTTTTCCCGTGTGGGCTACGCTGAATACTACAGTGGCATTTTCAACCGAAATGTTCCTGGAAGCAGTACCAGACCGGTTTATCGACAACCGACCTGTAGATTGGATATGGACGCCGGGAAACCGGACGGTGCCCATCATTGTATCATCTGAATTTCTGAACCTGTATAACTATGGCTTTGCACTAAGCCAGGGATTGCCGCAGCTATCGCAGGCATCCATACAATCGCTGGCATTTGATTTGAAGATAGGGCGCGGGCAACTGGAAGAAACCTATAGCGCGCGCGTGGTAGGTTTTTCAGACCGTATTACATCTGTACTGGTGCCGCAGACATTTGTAGATTATGGCAATAAACTGTTTACAGGCCGTGAAACCTTTCCGCCATCGAGGCTGATACTAAAAGTAAAAGACCCATCCGACAAAACATTCATCAACTATTTAGAAACCCGCGACTATACCACCAATGCCGAGCAACTACGCTGGAGCAAACTGCGCACTGTGGTAGATGCCGTAGCATCGGCAACCGGATTGCTGGCTATATTGCTCATGGGTATCGGCACACTGGTATTCATCTTATTCATAGAACTGACAATTGCCCGCGCGCAGGAATCGATGGCGCTGCTGATGCAACTGGGCTATAGCCCGCGCTACCTTGGGCGCTTTATGCTACGCAGATTTCTGCCGCTGATGCTGGCTGCGCTGGTACTGGCAATGTGGTTAGCGATGATAGCACAGTATATGGCTGCAGATAAGCTAAAGAAGATGAACCTGAACCTGCCGCATGTGCCCGGCTGGCAAGTATGGGCAGCGCTGGGCGCCAGTGCATTGGTATTGCTTGCATTTGTAAGCAGGGCGATAACACGTGCCATTAAATGACGAATACTATTTCAGCAAACAGCCAATGGCCCGATAGATTCGGGCCATTCTTTTATTCGCCCAGCTTTTGTGCTTTATTGTTTATCTCTTTTATCACATGGTCCAGCTCGGCAGTAGTGGCTTGTATGCCATCGAGAATTTGCTTGTTGGTTGGGTCGTTAGGGTCATTATGATTGAACAACTGTGCCAGCCCCTGTATGGTTGTGACATGATTGCGCACCTTGTGCGATTGCAGCCAGGCTATTTCTTTTAGCTGCCTGTTCTGATGTTCCACCATTTCCTGGTGCTGCCGCTCTTCCGTAATATCGCGGGAGAAGCAACTGACACCGACTATATTTTTATCCTTATCGTATATCGGACTGAAATTGATTTCAGAGAATGTGATATGGCCGTGTGTTTCATTCTTGATAGTGCTGCGGTATGCCTTCCCTTCAAATGCCGGCTGAAGATAACTTTCCCAAGATTTCATCAGTTCTTTACTGAAATCACTCTCCGTCACTTCCTGCTGCGTTTTGCCGGTCATGGTATATATATAGTCCCAAAAAGGCTTATTCGCATCAATGATCTGCATATTTTTATCTATCGACCATATAATATCTTGTGTATTATTAATGATAGCCCTCAGTTTTTCCTGCTCGTTCTGAAGCTTTTCACTTGCTATTTTCTGGGCTGTAATATCCAGTAAATAAACGACCAAGCCTTCGCTGGTAGGATAGGCATTGATAGAAGCCCAAAGATCATAAGTAGGGACATATTCTTCGAAATGCACGCTTACTTTTTCCGCAACGGCACGATGATATTCATGATATAATTTCAGGTTTTTCGCATTGGGGAATAAGTCCCAGGCTTTTTTCCCCAGCAGCTCTTCTTTCGGATGCCTTAATATGCGTTCTGATTCTTTATTTACGAAAGTAAATTCCCAATTACTGTTCAATACATACAAACCATCCGTAATGCTTTCCCAAACCTTCTGCATCTGCCTGGCCTTACGGCTAGCCTCCGCTTCTGCCCTTATTTTATTCTCTACATCTATAGCCATCACCATACTTGCATTCTTTCCTGCAAACGTAGTGGCATGGGCATAGATATGTACATGGAATACTTCCCCATTCTTACGGATGTGCCGCCATGTACCGGCATCGAAATAGGCATCGGGAAGATTGGAGGACAGGAATTTGAATCTTTCCCAATCTTCTTCAGGTCGTATATCCAGCGCAGTCTTTGAGAGCATTTCATCCCGGGTGTACATATATTGGCTCAGGGCTGCATTGTTCACAGCCAGAAAACGGAGCGTTTCGGTTTCATATATGTATATCGGCACGGGGTTTTCACTGAAGAGGCGCGAGTAGTTTGCAGCTACGCGCTGCCTTTCGACGGCAAATGTGATTGCCTTGCGCAGGCTGCGTGCATCTATCTCTTCTTTTACCAGGCAATCCTGCGCACCTTGCTTTATAGCGTAGGTAGCCGTGGCCCCATCATCGTATGCCGTAAGCACAATAATGGGTGTATATGGAAAAACGTCCTGTATGGTTTTAAGACATTCTTCTTTAGAAACCGTGCAATTATTAATATCGGCAAGTATGAGATACAATGGTTCCCGCCCATAACGGTGTATATCCGTAATGTTGGTAACACGAATGATATTATCCGTCAGATACCCCGCCGTTTCCAAATAGGTCGCTAAACGCGCGAATGCATCTTCGTCGTTCTCAAGTAAAAGGATCTTTGTATTCATTCTCTTATCTACGCGGTCTTTTACTTTGCATTAAGTGTTGATCTTCCTGAACAAAATAACAAGAATAAATAACACGTGCAATATAAAAAACACATAATACTGCGCTTGGCTTAAGTTTTAAGTACTTAGCTATTATGTTGCTAATTGTTTTTACAAAACTGATAGGTATAATTGCCGGAGTGCTTACCGGGTCGTCGTTGCTGCCACAACTCATTAAAATATTAAAAGAGAAGAAAGGCGGCGATATTTCCATTGTGATGCTGCTGTGCCTGCTTTGCGGATTGGCCTGCTGGGTATGGTATGGCATATTGCAGGAAGACTGGCCTATTATTATCACCAATGCTTTTTCGCTTGTAACGAATAGTGCCATTATTGTAATGACCATTTACTACAAAAAGAAATAAGCGAGCTATTCCATACCCAGCTTTTTCAAATCTTCATTTTCAAGCACACGTAGCTTGTGGCCATTCTTTGCCAGGTTTATCATTGCCCTTGCCAATACATCGGCCCGTATGACACCGGAAGGCGAAAGCAACGCGATAACAGGTAATAAGGGACGAAATAATTTGTAGAGAAAATGCTGACCCGAATTATCGTGTACGGGCCATATGGCACCCGGCCTTGCTATGTGCAGACTACCGAAAGACAGTTTAGACAGGTCGTTCTCGGTTTTCCCTTTTATGCGTGCAAATATTTGCCGGCTTTTCTCTAATACATCTGCACCCTCGCCGCTAAGGAATATAAAGTCGATACCGGGGTTTGCGTGCAGCATAACCTGTGCTGCCTTCACCGTGTACAGGTGTGTTATTACCTCATACTGTTCTTCATTTACCTGCTGAGAAGAAACACCCAGGCACCAGATGCAGGCATCATGCGATTTGAAAATGCTATCGAGCCCGGTATAATCGAGAAAGTCTTTATGAATAACAGTAGTGAGCTTGGGGTGTGCCATATCCGGCTGTCGGCGGCAGATAGCAGTAACGGTAGTGACCGTATCATCTTTCAATGCCTGCCTTATCACCTCTGAACCCGCAGTTCCCGTAGCCCCTGTTACTATCAACTTCATAATACTTAAAGTTCGTTAAAAACTTAATGCCAAACAGGCGCTAAGCATGATGGCACTATTTTATTGAGCCATTATAAAAAGAAATTATAATGAAAATATTAGGCGGTATACTATTGGCGATAGGCATTTTGATGCTGATAATTAATGGATTCAACTTCACGACGAAGGAAGAAGTGGCCCAGGTGGGGCCCATAGAAATAAATAAAGAAAAAGAGCACAGTGTAAACTGGCCTATGTATATAGGTGGCGTAGTGGCTGTAGCAGGTGTGGGCCTGCTGATACTGGGAGCGAGAAACAAATCATAAATGACGCAAACCATCGTTTGGAAGGGATTGATGTATCCATCAATGGAATGTTGCTGTATTGCCTATGGCGAAAGTGGCATTACAGTGCGGGGCACCATTGTAGGTTGTACTGAAGGGCAACCATTTAACATAGACTATGCCATAGACCTGCAAGCCAACCGGCAGGTAGGTTCCTTCAGCATTCAAAACAATCTTTCGCCCGAACTGGACCTGCAAACGTTTGTGACAGATGACAACGGCAACTGGTATAACAGCGCCGATGACACCATCGTAGCAGAAAGCTGTGAAGCTATAGATATATCGCTAACGCCCTTTACCAATACCCTAGCCATCCGTAAACTATCATTGCAGCCCGGGGAAACAGGCACAATAAAAGTATTATATGTGGATGTGCAGGCGTGTAAACTATATGCCACCGCCCAGCATTACACCAGGCTGACGGAAGACACATATCGCTTCAGCACCGAAGATGGAAGTTTTGCAGCAGACATTACGGTGGATAGTGATATGACCGTCACATATTATAAGCAGTTATTTGAGCGGGTTTCCTGCGGGTAATATCCATTCTATTTTTCTACATATCCACATTCGGGATTGGGTTTAGCCAAGTTAAGTACCTGATTTTGATTGCAGCCGCTATCTTTGCAGCCAAAGCAGGAACAGAGATGGCAGAACAATTGAATCAATACACAGAAGACAGTATACGGTCGCTGGACTGGCGTGAGCATATCAGGCTGCGCCCCGGTATGTATATAGGGAAGCTGGGCGACGGCAGCAGTATGGATGATGGTATCTACATACTGATAAAAGAAGTGGTAGACAACTGTATTGATGAATACACGATGGGCTATGGCAAACGCGTAGAGATAAAAGTAGATAAAGGTACCGTAAGCGTGCGCGACTATGGACGTGGTATACCGCTGGGTAAAGTGGTGGACGTAGTGAGCAAGATAAATACCGGAGCGAAGTATGACAGCAAAGCCTTTCAGAAATCGGTGGGTTTGAATGGTGTGGGTACGAAAGCGGTGAATGCGCTGAGCAGCTATTTTAAAGTAGCTGCCTTCAGGGATGGCAAGATGAAGGAAGCGGAGTTTGAAAAAGGTGTATTGATAAAAGAGCATAAAGAAGTAGCTACCAACGAAAACAATGGTACGCTGGTAATCTTTACAC
>DASWWE010000023.1:0-8638 GCA_036406055.1 Flavipsychrobacter sp.
AAGGTATATGTAGATGAAAAAGGCAAGATGACCAAGATAGATGTTCCTCATGGTGTCCATCCTCAGGTAGATAAGCAGGTGGTGGATATTTTTACAGGCATCACCAAATTCAAGCCGAGAATGGATGGAAACAGGGCAATAGCGTCTAGCTTTGAATGGTCTTTTCCTCTGGCCGGTTTTTAGTTTCCTGTTTTCTACATTTCCTTTTGCTTTTTGGCAGCTTACCCTTACCTTTGCGCCAAAATTGGGGGAGGTATAAGAATTTCCTCCAATAAATGACTTTAGGAACTTATTCTTTTTATATAATTGAATCATATGCCAAACGTTGGTAAAATCAAGCAAATCATCGGTCCGGTAATCGACGTGTACTTCAGCGCAGAAAACAAACTGCCTGAAATCTATAACGCGTTGGAACTGACGCGTCCGAGCGGTGAGAAACTGGTATTGGAAGTACAACAGCACCTGGGTGAAGATAGCGTACGTTGCGTAGCGATGGACGGTACAGAAGGCCTGGTACGTGGTATGGAAGTAACAGATACAGGTAAAGCGATAGCAATGCCTATCGGTGAGCAGATACACGGCCGCCTGTTTAACGTAACCGGTGATGCGATTGATGGTCTGCCTCAACCAGATAAAAGCGTTGGCCGCCCGATACATGCTAAACCTCCTAAGTTTGAAAACCTGAGCACGGCTTCTGAAATACTGTTCACAGGTATCAAAGTTATCGACCTGATCGAGCCTTATGCAAAAGGTGGTAAGATCGGTCTGTTTGGTGGTGCGGGTGTAGGTAAAACCGTATTGATCCAGGAGCTGATCAACAACATCGCGAAAGCATACTCTGGTTTGTCAGTATTTGCAGGTGTGGGTGAGCGTACACGTGAAGGTAATGACCTGATGCGTGAGATGATCGAAGCGGGCATCGTGAAATACGGTGACAAATTTAAACACAGCATGGAAGAAGGTGGATGGGACCTGGCTTCTGTAGATAAAGAAGAGCTGAAAGACTCTAAAGCTACCTTCGTATTCGGCCAGATGAACGAACCTCCCGGTGCGCGTGCACGTGTGGCCCTGTCTGGTCTTACTATCGCTGAATACTTCCGCGATGGTGATGGTACCGGTAAAGGTAAAGACATCCTGTTCTTCGTAGATAACATCTTCCGTTTCACGCAGGCAGGTTCTGAGGTATCGGCCCTGCTGGGTCGTATGCCATCTGCGGTGGGTTACCAGCCTACGCTGGCTACTGAAATGGGTCTGATGCAAGAGCGTATCACGTCAACTAAAAACGGTTCTATCACTTCCGTACAGGCGGTTTACGTACCTGCGGATGACTTGACCGATCCGGCCCCGGCTACAACCTTCGCCCACCTGGATGCGACTACGGTATTGAGCCGTAAAATTGCTGACCTTGGTATCTACCCAGCGGTGGATCCCCTGGATTCTACTTCTCGTATCCTGACAGTAAACATCGTTGGTGAAGCACACTACAACTGTGCTAACCGTGTGAAACTGATACTGCAACGCTATAAAGAACTGCAGGATATCATCGCCATCCTGGGTATGGATGAGCTGAGCGAAGAAGATAAAATGACCGTACAGCGCGCCCGTAAAGTACAGCGTTTCCTGTCTCAGCCATTCCACGTGGCAGAGCAGTTTACCGGCCTGAAAGGTGTACTGGTACCAATCGACGAAACAATCCGCGGTTTCAATATGATCATGGATGGTGAAGTGGATGAGTATCCGGAAGCTGCCTTCAACCTGGTAGGTACTATCGATGATGCGATAGCGAAAGGTAAAAAACTGATGGAGCAAGCTAAGAACTAAGTTGATTAGTTGACTTGTTCATTAGTTTTTGGTTTTGAATTTTGACTTTTGAATTTGCAATATGCAGTTAGACATTTTAACACCCGAGCACAAAATATACAGTGGCAATGTTTACGGTATTCAGTTACCGGGCATCGAAGGTTCTTTCGAGATACTCGAAAACCACGCCCCTATCATTGCTACACTGGGCAAGGGCAAAATGAAGATCATAAAAGACAAGAACACTACCGAGCTGTATGAAATTTCTGGCGGCTTTGTAGAAATGCTGAACAATAAAGCCAGCGTGCTGATAGAAAGCGCAAAAGCTATAGATTAAGCAGGTTCCTTCTTCTAAATGAATATCACACGGGCTTCACATCGAAGCCCGTGTTTGTTTATACAGGTTCGGCCGTAATGGCTATATTTGAGAACCAGATTACTAAATCCGTATTGAACTTACCATTATTCATAGCCCGCAGGTATATGCTGCGCCAGAAAGGCAGGTTTTCGTCTTTCATCATCAAGCTGGCCATAGCCGCTACGGGCATCAGTGTGGCTACCATGCTGCTGGCAGTGGCCGTGGTGACGGGTTTTAAATATGAAGTACGCGAAAAGCTCTTTAGCTTTTGGGGGCATATACAAATAGAACCTTATTCCGTTACAGGTAGTGTGCTGACACCGCAACCTATAAGAATGGATAAGCTGCTGGAAGGGCAGGTAAGCACCACACCGCATGTACAGCAAATGCTGCCATTTGCCGTGCGCCCGGCTATCCTCAATGCGCATCAAACTACAGAAGGTATACAGCTAAAGGGCGTAGACAAAAAATATACCCTGCCTGCCAATGTGGAGGTGAAAGGGAAATATATCAACTATACCGATAGCGATTATGCCAAAGAGATCATGCTATCGGCTACTACAGCTAATAGGATGCTGCTGAATGTGGGGGATGACCTGCATGTATACTTCCTGGAGCCGGGTGCTACCATGCCGCGCATCCGCAAGCTAAGGGTGTCAGGCATATATCATACCGGTATGGAGGAGATAGACAAGAGCTATGCCCTGTGCGACCTCCGCTTGCTGCAGCGCATCAACAACTGGCAGCCTGATGAAATTAGCGGCTATCAAATAGTAATAGATAATGAACAGTTGGCCGATACGCTTGCCAACCAGCTATTTCATAGCTATGTAAAGCCACCGCTTACTACCTATACCATGATGGATATCTTTCCCAATATCTTTTCGTGGCTGGATATGCAGGATGTAAGCACGGGAGTTATCATCACCATCATGGCTGTGGTAGCTATCATCAACCTGGCCGTGGCCCTGCTGATACTGATAGTGGAACAGGTGCGCATGATAGGGGTGCTGAAGGCACAAGGTATGGCCCATTCGGCCATTCAAAAGATATTCCTGTATCATACAGGTGTGATAGCAGGTGCAGGCATACTGGCAGGGAATATACTGGCGCTGGGCATTTACATATTGCAAAAGAAAACCGGCTTTATAAAACTGACAGAGGCTACCTATGCTATGAAGTATGTGCCACTCAGGCTATACTGGTGGCATGTGGCGGTGATAGATGTAGCTACGCTGCTGCTGTGCATACTTTGTATGTGGTTGCCATCGTTGTATATTCGTCGCATACAGCCTGCAAGGGTGCTGCAATTCAAATAGGCTTTGAGTAATAAAGAACAATACCGAAACATCTGTGCACAGAAAACCGGCCTGCCGGTATTCCTGCAGCATTGGTGGCTGGATGCTGTAGCGGGTAACTGGGATGTTGCTATAACGATGAAGGGCGATGTGGTAACCGGTGTATGGCCATATACTATTGAGCAAAAAATAGGCGTATCAGTGATACGCACCCCCAAACTTACCCCATACATAGGCCCGCATGTGTTTTTCCCTGCTGATCTGAAAGAAGTAAACCGCGATGGTTTTGAGCATGAAACCATTAACGAACTGGTAAAGCAAATGCCCGCTGCTAAGGTTTGGCATATAGCTACACAACCGGGGCTGAAACAGGCCGGCCTTTTTAAAAACGAAGGCTTACAGGTATCGGCACAACAAACCTTTCTGATCGATTTGAAGCAGGAAGAAACAACGCTTTTTGCCAACCTGAAAGAAAGCCTGCGCCGCAATATAAAATCGGCCAATGCAGAGTTTGAAATGGTAAATGATACCACGCAGCTCCATACTTTATTTGAATACCAGAAGCATACACTGAGCCGTAAAGATGTATCGCAGGCATATGGTTATGCCGATATGCTGCGGCTGATGGAAGCGGCCATTGCCAATAGCAGCGCCGCATTATGGCTGGCTAAAAAGCAGGATGATATCCAAGCCATGGTGTGGAATGTGTGGGACGCGGAGCGTAGCTACTACTTTATGGGTGCCCAAAAGCCGGGTAACGACAACTATAAAGCCATGCCTGCTTTGCTATGGCATTGTATAAAAGAAGCTAAAGCACGGGGCAATACATACTTCGACCTGGAAGGCAGTATGGACCCCGGCGTAGAACGCTTCTTCCGCGGCTTTGGTGGCAGGCGGGAGTTATATCTTGTATTGAAGAAACAGGACTCTTTACTCTGGAAACTGAAAGAACTTATTAAGTCATAAGCCCTAAGTAAACCCTTACGCCTTAACTGTTAGACTTATGACTAAAGAATTAAGACTACCTAATCCAACTCATATTCCAGTCTTACCGTAATAGTGGCTGTTTTATTCTTGCTGGCCGTATTGAAGGCACCACCGTAAGAATAATCCTCATTGCTATACTGGCCCGTTATCTGGAACACGCCCATGCTGGCCTTGCGCAGGTTGCCCAGCCGGCTGTTGGCATTATTGGCAATGGTGGTAGCACGGTTGTAAGCATCAGCAGCGGCCTTAGCCAGCAGGTTTATTTTCAGGTCAGATAATTTGGTGTAATAGTATAATGGCTCCTGCGAGCTCAGCTCGATGCCCGATTGCAGCAACTCTGTGATTTCCCGCGATAGCTTTTCTACCTTTTCCAGGCTCTTCGATTCTATCTTTACTGTTTGGCGTAGCTGGTATCCGTTAAAGGTCGCACCCATCTGCCTGCCATTCTGGTCGTAATTGTAGCTGAACTGTTTATCTATAACGATGGACGAGAACACGATCTCATTGGCTGGTATCTGGCGTTTGGTTAAATAGTCACGCACCGCCTGTTCGTCATTTTTCAGGCTGGCATAGGCATCTTTCAGGTCCATAGAGGTGCGGGTAAAAGTACCCGACCATACAATCAGGTCAGCCGTAAAGTTATGTTCCGAGCTGCCCAGTACATTCACTGTATTGCGTGTTTTGAATTTGTAATTGTAGGAACGGCCTATAATAAATACGCCGGCTACAATGGCCAGTGCTATGACTATAACGGCAACAGTATTTTTCATCGGCAGTACAGTTTAATATGAAATTAAAAAAAATGGTTGATGCAAGCACACACCGGGAGGTTATTTTTAATTAAAATTTACGCTATATTTTTGTATATTTGTTATATATGAAATGCTGTAACTATCGCCCTGTAGGCTGGATATAACCGGTAATGATTGCAACAAAACACAACAAAACACAACAAAACACAACAAACCGTCCGTTTAAAGGATTGATTCCCAATAACAGAATTTCAAAAGAACGGTTTTCACAACAAAACACAACAAATTACAACAGTCGGCTACATTTTGTCAATAACCACTGCCAACGCCCGACATTTTGTCTAAAATTATGATGTGGCAAAATAATTGAGCTTACTTTTGCACGATGTTTTTTAAAAAAAAGAAGTCTATGAGCGAAAACGCACATGAAAAAGATGAATTATTGAATAAGGATGGCGACAACCTGTCAGAAAACATAAATGCAATGGAAGAGGAAATAGCCAGGGAACTGAACGTAGACGACAGCGTTAGCGGCATGCAACATTTGGATGATGAGTTGACTGAAGAAGGGGAAGAGGAGAAGTTGAAGATGGAACTGGCAGAAGCTAAAGATAAATACGTGCGCCTGGTGGCCGAGTTTGATAACTTCCGTAAGCGCAATGCGAAAGAGCGGGTAGAACTGATACAAACTGCCGGTAAAGACGTGATACAATCGCTGCTGGATGTGCTGGACGATAGCGAACGCGCACAGAAACAATTGGAAACAACTACCGATATTGCCCAGATAAAAGAAGGTATCACATTGGTTTTTAATAAATTGCACCAGGTGCTGCAGCATCGTGGCCTGAAGGCTATGGAAAGTAAAAACCAGCCTTTTGATGCCGACCTGCACGAAGCAATAACTGAAATACCTGCCCCCAATGAAGATATGGTGGGCAAGGTGATAGATGAGGTGCAGAAAGGATACTACCTGAACGATAAGCTGATAAGGCACGCAAAAGTAGTAGTAGGAAAATAAAAGGTGCAGTAGCAAGGCGGCCCTGCAGATGGCTGCCATTACTTTTAAAATAACTATGGCAAAAAGAGATTATTACGAGGTATTAGGTGTTGCAAAGGGTGCGAGTGCCGATGAAATAAAGAAGGCATATCGCAAGATAGCCATGCAGCACCACCCCGACCGTAACCCTGGCGATAAAGCTGCTGAAGAAAAGTTTAAAGAAGCGGCAGAAGCTTATGATGTATTGAGCAACCCCGATAAAAAAGCGCAGTACGACCGTTTTGGCCATGCCGGTATGGGCGGTGCGGCCGGTGGTGGTTATGGCGGCCCCGGTGGTATGCGCATGGAAGACATCTTCCAGAATTTTGGTGACATCTTTGGCGACGATATGTTCGGCTCCTTCTTTGGTGGAGGCGGTGGCGGTCGCGGTGGTGGCCGCAGGCAGGGTTCGCGCGGTGCCAACCTGCGTGTGAAACTGAAAATGAACTTTGCAGAGATAGCCAACGGTGCCAACAAGAAGATAAAAGTGAAAAAGTATGTGCCCTGCAATATATGTAGTGGCAGTGGAGCAAAAGATGCTAAATCTGTACAAACATGTGGTACCTGTAATGGTAGCGGCCAGGTAAGGAAGGTGACCAATACCTTCCTGGGGCAGATGCAAACGGTAACTACCTGCCCTACCTGTAATGGCGAGGGCACGCAGATAACAGCTAAATGCGGCAGCTGTAAAGGCGAAGGCCGTGTATATGGCGAAGAAACCATCACGATGGATATACCGGCAGGTGTGCACGATGGCATGCAACTGAGCATGGGTGGTGCAGGCAATGCCGGTGAGCGTGGCGGCCCTCCGGGAGATTTGCTGATACTGATAGAAGAAGAAAAGCATCCGCACCTGAAACGCAATGACTTGGATGTTATCTATCAGTTGCACTTGTCCTTCCCTGAGGTAGTGCTGGGTACACAGATAGAAGTGCCTACCATAGATGGCAAGGCCAAAATAAAGATACCCGCAGGTACGCAAAGCGGCAAGATATTCAGGTTGAAAGGCAAAGGCTTTCCTGCATTCCAGTCTTACGAAAAAGGAGACCAGCTGGTAGAAGTAAATGCCTGGTCGCCGCAAAACCTGACCGACGAAGAAAAGAGTATGCTGGAGAAGCTGAAAAACTCCAAAAACTTTCAACCCGGGCCAGAAGCTAAGGATATGAAGGAAGACCGGAGCTTCTTCGATAAAATAAAAGATGCATTCAGTTAATATACAAAGGGCCTATCAGCCCTTTGTATATTTTTAGGCTGTTTGTGCTATTTTGCAGCATAGCATTCTGCTTTTCGATACGCATTCATGGACAATAGACTCATATTTGATATAGGCACCCATATAGGTGAGGATACACATTTTTATCTTTCAAAAGGATATAAGGTAATAGCAATAGATGCAGACCCTGCTACTATTGAGGCTAATAAAAAGAAGTTCTCGGGCAATTCAGATGTTACTTTTCTAAATTACGCTATCAGTGATACAGACGGACAGTTGATATCCTTGTTCGTAAACGAAGATTCATCTAAAAACTCCCTGTTCTCTGAAATAGGGGGCAGGCAGGATAGCCTGCAGCAAGTGGTGCAGGTGCCAACGCGAACACTATCATCGCTCATGCAGGAATATGGTGTACCTTTTTACTGTAAAATAGATATTGAGGGGTATGATCCGGTAGCTATACGCTCCATTCGCCCGGTAAAAGAATTGCCACGTTTTACATCTGCCGAAACAGAATGCAAGCCGGATGAAACCCGCCAAAGTGAAGATGGGATATTTGATGCGCTGGATGCACTGAAAGAAGTAGGTTATACCAAATTCAAGCTGGTAGACCAGACTACCCTTATGGTGCTTGATAACCGAGACTTCTACAAAGCACGCAGCTCGTTCGCATACAAGCTGATGCGTAAGCTACAGAAATTAACGGGTAGCTATACAGCATGGTTTGCCAATAAGCAGCGATTGAGTAAGAAATATAACTATTCATTTGTTCATGACGCTACTGGTCCGTTTGGTGATGAGCTGGAAGGAGATAAATGGATGAGCTATGAAGAAGCAAAGGCTTTGTACCTGTTCCATCGCAGGTCATATTACAGTATAGAGGCGAACAAGAATTTTGGTATGTGGGCCGATTGGCATGCCACTTATTAACAATAGAGGGGTTGAGCAATCAACCCCTCTATTGTTAAGCTTATGTTGTTGTGGCATAAAACCTATAGCAGGAAAAACAACTATATTAATTTTAGCCCCACAACGTATAATGAATGATAAAACCACTCACCTCATTGCGCTTTTTCTTTGCATTCATGGTTTTTGTAAGCCATTTGTGGTTTATAAAAGACGATGGTGTAGTGGCTACCCAGTTATATGATCATGTTTTTTCAGAAGGGTATATCGGGGTTAGCTTCTTTTTCA
>DASWWE010000024.1:0-4498 GCA_036406055.1 Flavipsychrobacter sp.
TGCCCTGCTATCTGGTATATCAGCGCCCGCACACTTACGGGGCTGCCATTGGCGGTGCCCAGCTTTAGTACATCTGCCTGCGAAAAGCTGTGCAGCATGGCCAGCGTTGCATGGCGCGTAGCTTCATATTCTTTCAGTATGCTTTCTATTTCCCTGTCATTGGCATTCGATGCGGCTACATAGTCATCCTGCTCAAAACCCGGAAACGAGGTCTTGTCATTCCGCGCTATGCACATGGCCCTGTAGGCAAATACACGCTCGGTATCTATAATGTGTATCATTATCTCTTTCAGTGTCCATTTGCCTTCGTCATACCTGTATAGCAGTTTTTCGGGCGATTGCGCCTTTATCAGGTCGCTGATGGTTTGCATATTGGCTGCCAGGTGTTGCAGCACAGCGCCATCGTCAGGCAACTGGTTAATGTAGGTAGCCGCATAGGGCTTGTATTCTCCTGTAAAAGGCTTTTCTATACGTATCATGTTATTTGATCTTAGCTATGTAGTAGTCTTCTGCTATACTAAAGATAGGCACTATGCGCCCTGATGTTTCACTTTCCAATACCTTTTTATCTAACAGCAGCAATTGCCTGGGATACTGATAGGCGCTTCCCAGTTCATCGATGCGTATCATCGGCTTCTGTTGCCAGATAGTATATAGGAAGACATGCTGGTAAGGCACACCCAGGTAAATGATTTTTTCATGCCCACTGAATACTTGTGCATGCTGTCTCATTTGCTGATGTATGCCCGATGGTAATGTGTACAGGTATAACACATGCCTTACCGAAAGCGCTGCTGCGCAAATACCTGCAATGTAAAGGAATGGCCGCCACCACCGGCCAATACGCACGATGCCTTTTACCATAATGAAAACAACAAAGCCCCATGCTGGTGCCAGGTACCATCCATGCTGGTTCATAGATATGGTGAGGAATAATAGGATAGGTGCTGCCATACAAGTGCAGAAGACAACTGCCCTTTGGCTACGCAGGTAAGGTTTAATATGCTGCCTGTGTTTGTATAGTAGCCATAGGCCGGTACCAACCACTGCATAGAGAAAGTAATTCCACACATTCAGTTGTATATCCAGGTTGGTAATAATGAATGCATAATCGCGTACATATTTCCCATGGTCAAAGTCCATGCTTCCAAAGCGCCGCACGATATCGTGAAAGAACAAAACTTCCAGCGAGTTTTTACTGCCATACATGGTGTCGCCCGGCATGGTGGTGTGTCCATATATGGTTTGTAACCCTATCCATGTGCCGGCTATGGCCAATGTTACGCATATAGCTATCCAGCCATATTTGTTTTTTAAAACAGTAGCCCACTTGCCGGTATAGGTAAGATACAGGGCAAACCCCGGCAGGTATAAAAAGGCAGCAGGCCCTTTGGCGTAAAATGCCAGCCCGGTAAATAACCCCGTTAGCAATAGGTCAGCATGCTTGTTATATATAGCAAAACGGTAAAAATGATAGGCAGAAGCCGTAAGAAAAAGCAAAAGCAATGCATCAAAATCTCCGGTAATACCTACATGTATGCCCAATACCGCCTTGCAGGAAAGCAATACAACACAGCAGGCAAATGCTATCGTTTCACTGGCCAGCAGGCGCATCAACTTATAGTAGTAAATGAAAAAAATAATTGTAAACAATACGGAGGGCAATCTTAAGGCAAACTCGTTAAAGCCGAATAGTTGATAGCATATCAGGATGCACCATGTCAGCAGGGGCGGTTTGGCATTCCAGCTATCCGGTTTTCCGCCGTAGTACAGGTTGAAATAATCGTGGTTATGAAGCATTTCATATGCATTCACGCCATTTCGGGCTTCATCCCATTCTATCACGTCAAACCTGCCGATGGGGTAGAGGGTATAGACACATATGGTAATTATAATAATGAGTATATGGTATGGCGAAATGGCCTTTAAAAATCGCATATCATCAAATATACGGCTTCAAATGGTATCTACAATTTACGTTTTTGTAGTATATTTGCTATGGTTGCATTGGATGGTATTTGTTTCTGAACGCCACCTCAAAAAACCGGAAACAAAAAGAAACAAAATTACATAGTTGGTTGGTTATCAATATACATTTTTAGGTTACTACCCATTTTGGAACCATTTGGAACAATTAAAACTTGTCACAATATGTATGGGGCCGGATACATTTTAAAAAATCGTCAAAAAACTTGTAAAGACTGCACTTTTTATAGGTTTTATTAATATCTTTGCCGTCCCAAAATTCTACTTAAAAGGAGGAAAAAAAATTTGGAAGAAAATCAAATTATTAACCAAAATCAAAGCGCCCACGACGATTTCGATTGGAGCGTAGACAAAAGGAACGTAGCTTCTTACAACCAAGAGAAGCGCGAGCAAATGGAGAAAGTGTATGACAGCACTTTCAAGACAATTGACGAGGCTGAACTGTTGCAAGGTACAATAGTAGGCCTGACGAAAACAGATGCGATCATCAACATCGGCTTTAAATCTGATGGCCTGGTATCTCTGAACGAATTCCGCGACATGCAGGATGTAAAAATCGGTGATGAGATAGAGGTAATGGTGGTTGAAAAAGAAGACAAAAACGGTCATCTGCACCTGAGCCGCAAAATGGCGCGTGCAGCACGTGCATGGCAAAAAATCGTTGACTTCTACAAAACCGGCGAAGTGGTTACTGGTACTATCACCAGCAAAACTAAAGGCGGTCTTATCGTGGATGTTTACGGCCTGGAAACATTCCTGCCTGGTTCTCAAATAGACGTGAAGCCTGTTACCGACTACGATCAGTATGTTGGCAAAACAATGGACTTCAAAGTTGTTAAGATCAACGAAGCTATCCGCAACGCGGTGGTATCTCATAAAGCGCTTATCGAAAGCGAT
Organism: Flavipsychrobacter sp.; assembly: GCA_036406055.1. Classification (GTDB taxonomy): domain Bacteria; phylum Bacteroidota; class Bacteroidia; order Chitinophagales; family Chitinophagaceae; genus Polluticoccus. The sequence goes on from DASWWE010000024.1 coordinate 2,884, forward strand.
ATCGAACAACAACGCAGTGTTATCATCTCTCAACTGGAAAAAGGCCAGGTACTGGAAGGTACGGTTAAGAATGTTACCGACTTCGGTGCGTTCATCGACCTGGGTGGTGTTGACGGTCTGCTGTACATCACAGACATTAGCTGGGGCCGCGTAACGCATCCTAGCGAAGTACTGGAGAACGGTCAGAAACTGAACGTGGTGGTTCTGGACTTCGATGACGAGAAAAAACGCATCAGCCTGGGTCTGAAACAACTGACTGCCCACCCTTGGGATAGCCTGGTTGCAGACATCCACGAAGGTTCTAAAGTAAAAGGTAAAGTAGTAAACATCGAAGATTACGGTGCATTCCTGGAAATCATGCCTGGCGTAGAAGGCCTGGTACACGTTTCAGAGATCACATGGTCTTCTCAGCCTATCAATGCGAAGGAATTCTTCAAAATGGGCGATGAATACGAAGCAGTAGTTGTAACACTGGATAAAGACGAGCGCAAAATGAGCCTGTCTATCAAACAACTGACTGAAGATCCTTGGGAAACAATCGAAAACAAATTCCCTATCGATAGCCGTCACAAGGGTATCGTTAAAAACATCACTCCTTACGGCGTATTCGTAGAGCTGGAAACAGGTATCGGCGGTATGATCCACATCAGCGACCTGAGCTGGATTAAACGCTACAACCACCCAAGCGAATTCACTAAAGTAGGTGATGAGATCGAAGTAGCAATACTGAGCATCGATAAAGAAAACCGCAAACTGGCACTGGGCCACAAGCAACTGGAAGACGATCCTTGGAATACATTTGAAACCGTATTCCCTATCGGTAGCGTACACGAAGGTACTGTGACACGCAAAGACGATAAAGGCGCAACTGTACAGCTGCAATACGGCCTGGAAGCTTATGCACCTGCACGCCACCTGAAAAAAGAAGATGGCAGCACTGTAGAAGCTGAAGCTGTTCTGCCTTTCGTTATCATCGAGTTCGATCGCAATGACAAACGCATCATGGTTTCTCACACTAAGGTATGGGAGCAAGGTAAAATAGAAGAGAAAGAAGCGGCTCGTAAAGATGCTGCTGCTGAAGGCGAGAAAACCAAGAAAGCAGTTAAGAACATCCAAAGCAAAGTAGAAAAAGCTACTCTGGGCGATCTGGGTGCTCTGGCAGAACTGAAAGAAAAAATGAAGAAAGCTGAAGGCGGCGAAGGTTAATCCTTCCACTGCTTAAGCAAATTCAGAAGATAAATAGCCGTCCAGCAATGGACGGCTTATTTTTTTGACCTATAACAAATGTGTGGTACATCATTTGCCAATCTATTAGCTACAGCAAGGGCAGGCACAGTCTGCTTATGTTCCTTCTTAAATACCCGGTAAAATAAAACGTCCCGCTCATCGGCGGGACGTTTTATTTTAAAGCATGTATGCTTTATTCCTTTACAAAGGTCTTAAACCCGGTCGCTTTGTCTGTGCTCACCTTGATAATGTACATCGAAGCAGGCAATTGGGCTATATTGACAGATCGGTTGCCGGAAGTAGCTACCACTTTACCATTCATGTCTATCACTTCTATAGCAGCTTCTGCAGCACCTAACCCCGATACATATACCGTGTTGTTGGCTGG
>DASWWE010000025.1:0-17634 GCA_036406055.1 Flavipsychrobacter sp.
CTATATAACCTTCGGCTGTAAGTTTATTAGGTCGGCCGCCTTTTGCTTTCGATGCATCTTCTTTGTTGCCACAGCTACCTGCAAAAAGGGCTACAGAAAGAAAGGCAGTTGCTAATAGATTAGGATACGAGGTCATTGATAGCTTTTATTTAATGAAATATTCAGAAATTGTGATAGCAAAGATATTGATATCTGCATTCAGGATATGCCGTGGGATAATCGTTATTCTATAAATAACTATAAGAAAAACTTAATTTTTTTAGCTGTAGCCATAACACTTTTGTTATTGTTTACATGGATTGCGTCTGCAGATGGAAATGTAGCAGCATATAGTGCTTATATATTTCAGCCATTGCAGCTACTTCGCACCAGCATTACACGCTATATACCCTTTTGCATAGGCGATGTGATATACGTGGGCTGGGTATTGAGCATGATATATACGATAATCGTATGGCTTTATTTCCTGCTTACATTAAGCAGAAACTATCAGCGCTTTGGTATATCATTCGTAAAGTTTGTAACGAATGTATGCCTTTTGTGCCTCTTCTTTATGATAGGCTGGGGGGGCAATTACTATAAGCAGCCCCTGAAAGAAGTGTGGAAACTTGATGAAAACGAGATAGCTGCGGATGATTCGTCCCTGATACGTTTTGACAAGTTTTTGATAACAAAAATGAACACCTATATCGGTGGATACAAGGATTATTCATTCAAAAGAATGGAGCGGCTCTCATGGCAGCAGTATAAACAGTATACGGATTGCTACAATGATGCATCGGGCTTGAAGGTGAAGCATACCTTGTTTGGAAATATGATGCAATACATTGGTGTTCAGGGCTATTTCAATCCCTTTACGGGTGAGGCACAGGTAAACCGTAACCTGCCCGATTTTATGCTGCCCTTCGTCATATCTCATGAAATGGCACACCAGGCAGGTATAGCAGCAGAAGACGATGCTAACCTGGTAGCCTATGCTTTGTGCGTGAAGAGCGGGGATTCCACCTTTCGTTATTCCGCCTATTTCAACCTGTGGTTGTACACTCACAGCAGGCTGAAAATGCGCGATTCGGTATTGGCAAATGAGATGAAAGCTACTGTAAACCCCGTATCCCTGGCGCACCTTGATACCCTGCGCGCACAACGCATAAAATACCGGAGCATCTACAGCCGGTATGGCGCTAATATGTACGACCAGTACCTGAAGCTGAATAACCAGGAAGATGGCATAGAAAGCTACCAGAAAGCCAGCCTCAGCGCATGGATATGGGAGCAGCAAAATGCTGCAGCTCCACAGGAACGGCTACACTTGCCCTAGCCTTTATACTCTCCCCATACACCGCGCAGTGTATCTGCTATTTCGCCAAGCGTACACAAGTTTTCTACGGCATCTATTACGGCTGGCATCAGGTTTTCTGTAGTGGAAGCTTTATCTTTTATGGTTTGCAGACAGGCGGCTGCTTTAGCGGCATCGCGCTTAGCACGCAGGGCTTTCAGCTTTTCGCTCTGCACCACGCGTATGCTATCGTCTATCTTAAATACAGGTGTTACTTCCGTTTCTTTGGATGCAAACTTATTGACACCTACAATGATCTTATCGCCCGTTTCTATGTCTTTGTTGTATTTATATGCGCTGCGGGCTATTTCTTCCTGTATAAACCCTTGCTCTATGGCTTTCACCGCACCGCCCATCACATCTATCTTTTCTATCAGCTTCCAGGCAGCGGCTTCTACCTCATTAGTCAGTTGTTCCACATAGAAAGAACCGGCCAATGGGTCAACCGTATTGGTAGCGCCACTTTCAAAAGCTATGATTTGCTGTGTACGCAGAGCTATGGTAGCCGCTTCTTCTGTAGGCAGCGATAGTGCTTCGTCATAACCATTGGTATGCAGCGACTGTGTACCGCCTAATACCGCACTCAGTGCCTGTAGCGATACACGTACGATGTTGTTTTTTGGTTGCTGTGCGGTAAGGGTACTGCCACCGGTTTGTGTGTGGAAGCGCAGCATTTGTGCTTTGGCATCTGTAGCGCCCAGCTCTTTAGTGATGGTTGCCCACATGCGCCTTGCTGCACGAAATTTGGCTACCTCTTCAAAAATATCGTTGTGCGCATTGAAGAAAAAAGAAAGACGCTGTGCGAACACATTGATATCCAATCCTTTTTCTATGGCTGCCTTCAGGTAGGCCTTGCCGTTGGCCAGTGTGAAGGCCAGCTCCTGCACGGCATTGCTGCCCGCTTCGCGTATATGGTAGCCCGATATAGATATGGTATTCCATTTAGGCACTTCCTTGCTGCAATATTTAAATATATCGGTAATGATGCGCATAGATGGCGCAGGTGGGTATATATAAGTACCGCGTGCTGCGTATTCTTTCAATATATCATTCTGTATAGTGCCCGATATTTTCTTGATATCTGCTCCTTGCTTTTTAGCCAGTGCTATATATAACGACAGCAGGATGAAACCTGTAGCGTTGATAGTCATAGATGTAGATATGTCTTCCAGCTTAATGCCTTTGAAGAGTATCTCCATATCTTCCAGCGAGTCGATAGCCACACCCACTTTGCCTACCTCACCTTCCGCCATTTCATGGTCGGAGTCATACCCTATCTGCGTAGGCAGGTCGAAAGCAACGGAAAGGCCCATCACACCCTGGTTCAGCAGGTAGTGATAGCGTTTATTCGATTCTTCTGCCGTGCTGAACCCTGCATATTGACGCATGGTCCACAGCTTATTGCGGTACATGGCAGCGTGCACACCACGGGTAAAGGGAAATTCTCCGGGTTTTTCTGTCATCTGCACAGGCTCGCAATACACCTGCTTTATCTCAATATTCGAATCGGTAATTATCTTTTTATCGCTCACTTAGTAGAAAATTATAGTAGTAAACGGTATTAATGTTGTGCGCCGTAAGACAGCACCATTTTAGCTTCTTCGTTTATGATTTGCAGTGCCACATCCGTAGGCATCACACCGGGTTCGGATAGTATGGCATCTATAATGCGCATGTGCAGGTCTTTGGCAGGGGCATCGGGTTTCAGTTGTTGTGCCAGTGTGCCTATCATATTGATTTCCTGTTCCATTACACCGCGCACTGTATTCCACACATTGCTGGATACATATATTTGTTGAGAAAGGTTGTGTTCAAACTCTGCCTTGATGTTAAACACCAAAGCTTGTTGCAAATCTGCCACACTCATCCCCGACATGTAGATTCTTGGCACCAATTGCCTGGGGTTAATACGTTCGATAAACAGCACCAATCTTTCATATGCCTGCAATCGTAAACGCACGGTTATCTGTTGGTTGTCCTGGAGCAGGGCCAGTTGTTTACGTTTTATCTGGCTTACTAAGAATTTCTGAACTATAAGATAGCTGGAAATCAATACGATAAGGGCGGGTATGGTGTACTTGAGAATCTCTAATAATGTAAGCATGTGTACTGTAAATTGCTACGCAAAATAAAGGGTTTTTTAGCGCGAATACTACTGTTGTACAAATAATAAACAAGGCAAATAAAGGAAGAAAGAACGATGCTGGCACGATGTTTTAAGTAAAGAACTTGATTACTAAGATGGGGGTCTGGTAAATAAGGCAAGGGCCGGAATGTAAATTCCAGCCCTTTGCTTTTTTACATATGTTGCCATATTTCTACAATTCCCCGTGCAGGCTTTCGTGTATAATATTGATTGTAATATTTAAATTGTCTGATTATCATTAGTTATCGTTTTTACATTTCCTTAAGCATACTATAACAAGGCGTGGCAGCATCTTTTCATAACTGTTATAAAACCTGAATGTTATGGAACAACAACCGTATAGAAAACCGAATGATAAGGCAACTGAGATGAATACTTTGAGCGCATGTATGAACAAGGCTTTACAAGATGGATATACTGATAATTTTAAGGTGACAGGACAAGGCCTTTTTGCTCCCTCGACCGAAAAGAGCTACCGTCCGGAACAAATACATGTAATAAACTTTTATCGTTTTGAAGGTGAATCAGACCCGAGTGATAACTCTATATTATATGTTATAGAAACAGATGATGGTGTAAAAGGCATGCTGAATGATGCCTATGGTGCATATGCCGATGAAGCAGTAAATAAATTTATGCGCCAGGTAGAGGACATGAATAAAAAAGTGATAAAAGCAGATAAACCAAACTAAGAGACCCTGAAGCATCAAAATAAAAGGCGGCAAATTGCCGCCTTTTATTTTCCATTTTCCGTTACGGGGAAAAATAATTTGAAAGTTGCACCCATTTGCAAGTGCCCATGTGCTACTATAAAGCCATCATGGTTTACCATGATACGCTGGCAGATGGCCAGGCCTATGCCTTTACCTTCATATTCCGAATCCTGCCCATGCAGACGCTGAAACATCCTGAATATTTTTGATGTGTATTTATTGTCGAAACCGATGCCATTATCTGATACCGTGATGCGGTAAAACTTTTTATCAATCAGTTGACGGTTGAAATGTATTAGTTCTTCGCCATTGGTTATATCCGACCGTATAGCTATGACAGGTTGCATCCCCGGGCGGGTAAATTTCAAAGCATTATCCAGCAGACACCGAAACAGGATATTGAACTGGCGGCTGTAGCCAGGAACGACCGGCATTTTCTCTACACGTATATCTGCGTTCTTATTTTTTATCTTTTCATCCAGTTCCTGCAGAACGGTGTTCACAACAAGATTTACATTCACCGGTTCTTTTCCGGCGTCGTCGGCCACCAGCGATGTCAGGTTTACCAGGTCTTGCACCAGATCTTGCATGCGTGTAGCCGCAGCTGTGATACGGTCAACCGTTTTGCGTACTTCGGGGTTATCATTGTTTTTCTCCAGTAGGTCCAGTCGCGTAAGGAACATCTTTATCTTCCTTAGTGGTTCCTGCAAGTCGTGAGATGCGGCAAAAGCTATTTGCTCCAGTTCGGCATGAGAGTTCTTAAGGTCCAGAAGCCTGTTTTGAAGTTCGTTTTGATATTCCTGCCTTTTTCTCAACTGGGTTATCATCAGGATGAAGAGAAAAAGGGTAATAAGCCCGAATGTAGTAAGCAGGTATGTAATGAAGGTGTAAGTGAACTGCTGGTAATATTGTTTCTGCCTGAGGCTTTGTTGCAGTACATTTTTCTCTGTTGCCATCATCTGCTCTATATACCGTACACATTCATTTTTCCGTTCCCTGCCTTCGTAGAAGAATGGGGATGGAGCACTTGTTTTCGCAGTGTCTGTATAAGCAATATTGTTCTTAAAGGCTGTCAGGCGCAGGGACAGTGCGGTATTCAGCATTACCAGTATGTTCTGTTGCTGTTTGTTTTCGCCTGTCAGCTGTCGCAAATGACTGTATGCAGGCCCTAAAGAGCGTATGCCTGCCTTATAATTAGTGATGTAGCCGGTATCTCTTGTAAGCATGTATCCGCGCTCCCGGATGTCTACATCCTTAATGATGTCTTCTATTGTATACAACTGTGTGATGACCTTGTTGGTATGGTCTACCGTTGCAGAATAATCACTAAGCGTGGTATACTGCCGTATCGAATAGAATGATAGTGCAGTCACTATCATAAACGATGCAATAAATGCTATAGTTATTAACCTGAATAATTTCATGTGATTGATTCCCCATTTCGTGGCGTAAATTCCTCGTGGTATGGGCTTTATAACACCCGGACGGATAACAACAAAAATAATGTTTGTCAGTCTTGAAATGTTAAGATGCCCGTAGATAAAGGATTTTGCACCATCAGGCAGTAAAATACATTCTTTTCTGTAAAAAATGGCTTCAAGGTTGCATTAAGTAGGGTATACCTCTTTAATTGATTGATCTATGATAGCACAGCAGCAAGTACAGAAACAACAGTTGAAAATTTTGCCTCAGCAAATACAATTGCTGAATTTGTTTTTCCTGAATACACAGGAACTGCAAATGCGCATTGCTACCGAACTGGAACAAAATCCTTTATTAGATACAAAGGATGCCGACGCTGATGACCTGGGTAAAGAAAAGAAAGCAGATGAGGTGCAGGATTACCAGGATTGGGATGAATTTGGCTATGATGACCGCCCGGATTATAAACAGGAATACAGTAATTATTTTGATAGTGAGGCTACCCCGGAAAGGCCATTGGCAGCAGCAGTAGATTTCAGGGAGGATGCCAAACAGCAATTAATGATGTATAAAGTGGCCGATAAAGAAATGGATATTGCCATGTTCATCATAGACCTGCTGAATGATAAAGGCATGCTGGACAAAACAGCCGATGAGATAGCTGATGAATATTCATTTCAAAGTAAAGTATGGGTAGAGGCAGAAGATATACAAAAGGGCATTGCATTAGTTCAATCGTTAGATCCGGTAGGCTTGGGCGCCACCAGCATCAGAGAATGCCTGTTGATGCAACTGCAGCGCATGAACAAGGAAGATAGGAATGTGGTGCTGGCTACAAAGCTGGTAAACAACCACTATGATGATCTTTTAAACCGCCAGTTTGATAAGATACACCATGTGCTGCGTGTAGATGATGAAAAACTGAAGGAAATCCTGGCTTTAGTGGCCGGCCTTAAATTTCACCCGGTGTGCGAAAGTGCAGGTTCTTACGAACCTCGTCATACTATCATGCCTGATTATATTATTACCCGCAACGGGGATGATATACATGTGGCGCTTTGCTCATCAAAGTCCGATTCTGTTTTTGTCAACCAATCGTTATATCAACAACTGAATGAACAATGCAGCGCCAGGGATAAAAGCGGCAGCCAGTATATAAAAAGCAAGTTACAGTCTGCCGAATGGTTTGTAAATGCCGTGAAGCAACGTGAGGATACCATGATGCGTATTATGAAATGTGTAGTAGACTTGCAACGCGACTTTTTTCAAGAAGGAGACATCATGAAGCTGAAGCCGATGGTACTGCGCAATATCGCTGACATTACAGGCCTCGACCTTTCAACTATTTCGCGTATTACCAGCAATAAATATGCTGAAACACACTTTGGCATGGTATACCTGAAAGACCTGTTCAGTGAAGGTATTGCCGACCAGAAAGGCCAGGTGGTAAGTAATAAAGTGATACAAACTATCATCCAGGAAATGATATCTAAAGAAGATAAACACAAGCCATATACCGACCAGCAGTTGATGGACATACTGTGCAAACAGGGGTATAACATCGCCCGCCGCACGGTTGCCAAATACAGGGAACAGCTAAATATACCTGTAGCACAGATAAGGGCTGTGTGGGCATAATCTTTTAATGGTATATTTGACTAAACCATATTCTGACACACACAAATACAGATAACCCATAAAAAAATATGAGTAAAATACTGGTAGTAGATGATGATATCGATATGTGTACCCTGTTAACGCGCTTTCTTACACGTCATGGATATGAGGTGTCGAGTGTTAATAGCGGTAAGGCAGGTATTCAGTGGATGCAAAAACATGAGCCCGACCTGGTGCTGAGCGACTTCAGGTTGGAAGATATGACAGGGGCAGAATTGCTGACCAAAATAAAAGAAATGCATCCCCAGGCACCTGTAATCATTATTACCGGCTATAGCGATGTGAAGGATGCGGTAGAAGTGATGAAGATGGGTGCTTATGATTATGTAACCAAGCCGTTGTTCCCAGATGAAATATTGCTGACCATACGTAAAGCACTTTCTGATGAAACCGCAGCGGTAGGGCCGGCACAACAACCTGCAGTGCAAAGCAATGGCTGGGTTGTAGCGCGCCAGCCAAAGCCCAAGGCTAAAAGTGGCAGTAGTGATAAATACATTTTCGGAAAAACACCGGAATTTCAGAATATATTAAAACAGATAGAGCTGGTAGCCCCTACTAATTTCAGCATCATTATATATGGTGAAAGTGGTAGTGGTAAAGAAGCCATAGCGCAGCAGATACACGAAAAAAGCAAGCGGGCTGATAAGCCATTTATTGCTATCGATTGTGGTGCATTATCTAAAGAGCTGGCAGGTAGTGAACTGTTCGGGCATGAGAAAGGTGCGTTTACAGGTGCATTGAATCAGAAAACAGGTAGTATGGAGCTGGCCAATGGAGGCACAATATTCCTGGACGAGATTGCCAATCTATCATACGACATACAAGTGTCCCTTTTACGTGTAGTACAAGAACGTAAGATAAGAAGGGTAGGTGGTGTGAAAGATATAGACCTGGATGTACGCATCATAGTAGCGAGTAACGAAAGGCTGTGGGATGCTGCGAAAAATGGCAAGTTCAGGGAAGATCTGTATCACCGCTTTAATGAGTTCAGCATAGAAGTGCCGCCATTAAGAGAGCGCAGGGATGATATCATGCAATTTGCACAGCATTTTCTTGATATAACCAATGCCGAACTGGGTAAAGACGTTCAAGGGTTCAGTAAAGAAGTAGAGGACATTTTTTACAACTACGTATGGCATGGCAATCTGCGTGAATTAAAGAACGTAGTGAAACGCGCGACGCTACTAACCGATGGGCCGGTTGTAGAAGCTCGCTCTCTGCCGTTTGAGATTACCAACTATGCCAAACTACAATTTGAAACAACGGGTAACAAAAACGGGCAAAACGAGCCTGTAAAAGAAGAAAAGAAATTCGACTCGCTGGAACAGAAACTGAAGGCCGCCAATATGGATGCGGAATATGAGGTAATACTGGATGCACTCAAACAATCAAACTTTAATAAGAGCAAGGCTGCAAAGCTTTTGAATATAGACCGTAAAACGCTGTATAATAAAATGAAGCAGTACAATGCTTTTAAAGATGAATTATAAGTAATTGCCCCTTTATGTAAAATGATAATAATGCAGACTGATAACCCTCAACATATTGTTCCTTTTAATGAAAGTAAAGCCGATGCGATATTGCCACAGATCGCATTGAATGGTCCGTTTGCTATGTTGGTGGTTGATAAAGCAAGTAGTGAAATCATCTACATCAACCCTCGCTTGACGGATGTATTAGGATATACGATGCAGGAGATTGAAGGCCGCAGGTTGAAGTTTACCGATCTTGTGGAAACCTATCAGAAAGAAAGGCTGCTGGAACTCGCACGTCAATCAACAGCCGGTGGTGAGCTGTCTAAACAGTACGGGCTACACAACCTGAAGCTGAAAGATGGAAGTGAACAAATGTTTTTTGTATTTATCAATCCTGTTATAGTGAATAGTGTTGCAGATGCAGCTCATTATCATGTGGTGCTATTGCCGGAGTATTCACAACAGAATTTACCATTTATATCTTTTGATTCCCGTGAGCTGTTTCTGGAACAACTTAACAACATTGGTTTCGGAACATTTGAGTGGATCATTGAAACAAATAAGGTCTATTGGTCTGATGGTATATACCGGATATATGATGTAGATAAAAATACTACCGAATTATCTTACGAATTAGTGCAAAAGTTCAGCCACCCGGACGATGCGCGCAAGGCCTCTGCAATGGTGAAACGCGCCCTGGAAAATGGGCAGGATTATAACTTGCAAATGAAGATCATCACTGCCCGCAAGAATATAAAGTATATTAGTGCCAGTGGCAGGCTGATAAAGGATAGAACAGGGAAACCCGTGAAGATGGTAGGCTGTGTGATGGATATAACACAGCAAAAACAAGTAGAGCAGAACCTGAGCAAGAATGTGAAAGAGCTAAACAAATCGAATAAAGAGCTGGAAGAGTTTGCCTACGTTGCCAGCCACGATCTGCAAGAGCCGCTGAGAAAAATAAGCACGTTTAGCGATCGCCTGAATGAAAAATATAAAGATGCACTGGATGGGGATGGTGCTATGTACCTGGAACGCATCATAGCTTCGGCAGAAAATATGCGCTCGCTCATTCATAACCTGCTTGAGTTTTCGCGCGTGGCAAAAGATATGGAGCCATTTATGTCTGTAAACCTGGCGTTGGTATTAAAAGAAGTAGCAGCCGATTTGGAACTGCCTATAGAAGAAACAGGCACAAAGGTTTTGAGCAATGGCTTGCCGGTAGTAGAGGCATCCTTCAGCCAGATGAAGCAATTATTTACCAATGTCATTAATAATGCTATAAAATTCAGGAAGGAGAACAGGCCACCTGTTATTACTATAGAAAGCAGCCTGTTGACAGAAGAGGAAGCGGCCATTCATCACTTATCATTAGCTGACTCGTATTATAAAATACAGATAACGGATAATGGTATTGGCTTTGATGATGTGTATGCTACACGCATATTTCAGATTTTTCAGCGTTTACATGGCAAGTCTGAATATCCGGGTTCAGGTATTGGCCTTGCTATCTGCAAAAAAATAATTGATAATCACCAGGGGATTATTTATGCAGAAAATATCCCGGATCAGGGTGCAAGATTTACCTTTATCATACCCGAAAAACAAAATTAACATTCATGCCGGGCGGACAAATAGTACGCATACTTATCATAGATGACGATCAGGATGATTTCATCATCACTGGCGATTATATAAAACATATACAGGGCTTATCTTCTGTTATCGATTGGTGTAATAATTATGACGATGCACTGAAGGCGATGATAGCAAAGAAATACGACCTGTATTTTGTAGATTATCGTTTAGGTGCTAAGTCCGGCGTGGACCTGCTGCACGATGCATTAGAGCATCAATGTGAAGAGCCTATTATCTTGCTAACAGGTAAAGGAAGCTATCATGTAGATATAGCAGCGATGGAATCCGGCGCGGTTGACTATCTTATAAAAACAGAGCTGAATGTAGAAAAGATGGAGCGTAGCATTCGCTATGCATTAGGTCGCGCTAAAACATTAAAAGCACTGAAGGCGAATGAACGTAAATACAAAGGAATATTTGAACGCTCGAAAGATGTTATTTTTCTTGCAGACGAGGATTTGAATTTTATAGATGTAAATGATGCGATATCTACTTTATTGGGATATACACGGGAAGAAGCTTTGCAAATGAACCTGCTCGATATTGTGGAGCAGGCACAGCACAAGAAGTATCTGCAACAAGTACTTTCAATAAACAATGAGGTTGAAGACTGGGAAGTAAGCCTGCTGAACAAAAATAATGAACGCAAGTACTGTATCCTTACGGCCGCACAGGAAGAAGGTACAGAAGGTAAGATATATTTTCAGGGTATCATTCATGATATTACCAACCTGAAGAAAATAGAAAAGGCAAACCTGCGTGCAGAAAAGCTGGCGGCGACAGGAAGGCTGGTACGTACATTGGCACACGAAGTGCGAAACCCACTGAATAATATTACACTATCTGTAGAGCAGATGCTGCAGGAAGCTGCAGCAGATAACATGTATCTGGATATTATAGACCGCAACAGTAAGCGCATTAATGATCTTATCAGTGAATTGCTAAGCTCTGCCCGTCCTGCTGAAATGGCTATGCAGCAGCACATCCTTCAGAATATCATTGATGAAGTGGTAGGCATGGCGATGGATAGGCTGACGTTGAAAAAAATAAAGCTGGACCTCAGTTATCCGGATGTGCCATTGGTGCTGAATGCAGATAAAGAAAAACTAAAGATAGCATTGCTCAATATTATCATCAATGCCATAGAGGCAATGGAAGAGCAAGAAGGGCATTTGGCTATCTCTCTCGAAGAAAGAGAGCAAGCTTTTGCACTAAGAATAGCAGACAATGGTTGCGGTATCAGCGAGGAGAATATTACCCGTTTATTTGAGCCATACTTTACACAAAAAAGAAACGGTATGGGTCTGGGGCTTGCGGCTACATTGAATATATTACAGTCGCATAATGCCAATATAGAAGTGGCCTCAACTGAAGGGGTAGGTACTACATTCACTATCATATTTTCTACGGAAGCTGCATAGTCTATCTATTAAAAGAGAATATGCCGGCATCAGTATTTTTTTTACCCATTATCATATCTCTGATGATGGCTGCTGCTATCACACTGAATACAATGCCATTGCCGCCAAAACCAAGGGCAAAATAGGTATTAGGCATAGAAGGGATGGTGCCGATATAAGGTAGGCCGTCTTTGGTGACAGCAAATGCCCCCGACCAACTGAAGTCGGCAGCTATATGTATATGTGGCAATTTTTTCGTGAATGTTTCTACTAGTTGGCGGGCTTTTTGCTTTGTACGGCTACTTCTTAGCCGGGGATTGTAAAAGGTATCATCTTTACCACCCACCAGTATCCTGTTTTTATCAGTCACGCGAAAGTAGAGATAAGGGTTAGCTGTTTCCCATACCAGGCTGTTCTTATGCCAGAATTCTTCCGTATTCATAGGTTCCGATACCAGTGCATAGGTGGAGTGTATGTCGGCCACCTTTTTAGGCACATATTGCAGCGATTCATAGCCTCCGGCCATCACAAGGTGCTTTGCTTTTATGATGTGACCATCCGTAGTTTGTAATGTTATACCCTTCTTCGTACTATTAATATGCTCTATAGTTGTGTTATTGTATACGGTTACATCTTTACCTGTGGCATCGTTCAGCAACCCGTAGGTAAGTTTGTATGTGTCTATTTCTGCGCCGTCTTTTGATAAAATAGCGCCGGGTGCATCAAATCCATATTTGTCTGCTATATCCTGCGGCTCCAACCAATCCACTTCAAAGCCATGTTTTTTGCGCGTTTGAAATTCGTCTTTGTGCGCGGCTATATCTTTTTTATAACTGGCATATTGTAAGCTGCTTCGCACTCTAAAGTGTGCAGTGGTGTCTATATTTCTACATATTTCCTGTATGGTATATATTGCTTCTCTGCACAACTTATAGGCCTGTATAGCATGTTGTTCAGGTACCAGCTTCATAAGTTTATTGAGGGGAGTATCTATTTCATATTGCAGCAATGCAGTACTAGCTGCCGTACTGCCCATGCCGGCATGCCTGCGATCTATTACTGTTACCTTATAACCACAGTCTGATAAATAGTATGCGGCCAGTGCACCACTGATGCCGGCGCCTATGATGGCTATATCTGTATGTTCATTTTCTTTTAAAGATGGGAAGGTAGAAATAATACCATTTTTGATAAGCCAGTAAGGTAGGTGAGAATGCAAATCCATATCAGCCGTAAAGTTTTGATTATTATATAAAAACGTATTCCATGGCATAATTGTTTTCAACAATTTTTAAAACCACTATTTATGAGATCTATTTTGTACATCGTAGCTGTTATTCTTGTGATAGGTTGGCTATTGGGCGTTTTTGTATACAGTGTAAAGGGCCTGATACACATATTGCTGGTATTGGCTATTATATCATTACTGCTGGGTCTTATACGCAGGTCCTGATAAGGGCTTGCTTTACCGCCCAAAAGAAGAGCTGCATCATTGATGCAGCTCTTAAATATTTATACTGGGTAATCAAACAGTTCTTTTTATGCTACTCCAAACACACGTTGCTCTAGGTCTACAAAGCTGATGGGCTTTTCTATTACTGTGTATTTAGAGGCAGGGGGCATATTCGGCACCTGAGAATCGAATGCGCTTACAAAGTTTATTTGCATGTCGGGGTATTCATTTGCCAGGAAGGGGGCCAGTTTCCAACCTATACCATCCGGTAAATTATTATCAAGGAAAACCATAGATGGATGCAAAGTCTTGACGATATTCATACCATCTTCAAGGGTATGCGCAATGTGTACATCATAATTTTTGCGCATCAGGTAACTTTTTAATAGCTGGCACAGGTCACTCTCATCATCTATTATCAATACGCTTCTTTGGTCCAACATAAGATAGGTTTTTATACTCATTAGATTTTTTCTACCTTCTAAATACTTTATACGATATAACTTCCCCTATTCTGTATAAAAACTGTGCCACAATTCATTTTTATCAATCAAAATGTTGATTGTCAGCATATTGTAAGATTACGCCGGTATTGTGCGTCCTTCCATCCATAAGCTGCGGAGCGTAGCTACTGTTTTTAGCAGGCTATCAAAGCTATTGGGCTTTGTGATGTATGAGTTGGCGCCCAACTCGTAGCAGCGGCGCATTTCCTGTTCATTGTGTGTAGTGCTGAACACTACCACCGGTATATTTTTATATGTATTGTGTTGTTTCAACTCTGTCAATACTTCCCTGCCATCCTTCTTAGGCATGTTCAGGTCCAGCATAATGAATCTGGGCAGTGTATTGCCGGTGGAGCCTTTGTTTTCAGCCAGGTAGTCAAATAGTTCTATGCCGTTCTCTACAAAGCATAACTTGTCTTTAAAGCCGTTTTCTTCAAAAGCTGTTTGAAGTAAAAAACGGTCATCCGCATCATCTTCAGCTATCAATATAAATACTTCTTCCATGCTTGTTGGCTGTTTTTAAAGGTAGGCTATTTCTTTATAATTACTACACTTTCAGTTATCTATTATCGTAACAGATGATTTCGGCATATGGGTAAAAAAGAAACAGTTAGTTATACAATCTATACTCGTTTATTATTGATAGGATTATAAAAGAGTGCAAATGTCGGTACAATCATTGTAACCGAAACCCTTAACTTCATTTATTATAACATTTTAACGTTTTGAGATGGAAAACCACCCCGATTATCTTGAGGTCAACCGTGAATTGTGGAATAAGCGCACCCATGTACATGTTAAGTCAGAATTTCACGAAATGGATGCATTTAAATCAGGTAAAACATCGCTGAAAGACATCGAGCTGGCTTTGCTGGGCGAGATTGCTGACAAGGATATACTGCACTTGCAATGTCATTTTGGGCAGGACAGCTTATCGTTGGCACGTATGGGGGCAAAAGTTACCGGTGCTGATTTTTCTGACCAGGCCATAGAAGTAGCGCGAGAGCTGAATAAGGAATTGAAACATGACGCACGGTTTGTATTATCTGATGTATACACATTGCCACAAGTATTAAAACAATCTTTCGACGTAGTATATACAACCTATGGTGTGCTGGGTTGGTTGCCCGATATGGATAAATGGGCACAGGTAGTAGCGCATTTCTTAAAGCCTGATGGTAAATTAGTACTGGTTGAATTTCACCCCGCAGTGTGGATGTTTGATAATGATTTTACCCATGTACAGTACTCTTATTTCAATACAGAAACCATAATAGAAACGGAAGAGGGCACTTATGCCGATACATCTGCAGATATTAATCTGGCTGCAGTATCGTGGAATCATCCTTTGTCTGAGGTCTTTTCTGCTTTGCTGAAAGCAGGGTTGCAAATAGAACATTTCGATGAGTATGATTATTCGCCCTATCCTTGCTTTAATAAGATTGTAGCAGGTGAAACCGGCAAGTATTATATAAAGGGCATGGAACGGAAACTGCCGATAGTGTATTCTGTAATCGCATCTAAAAAATAAATGCCCCGGAAGAAGACAAGTGCCATAGATGGGTTTAGTGTTATTGATGCCTGGTTGAATGCTAAGGGCTTGAAACCCTTTGCCTTCCAGCAGGAAGCATGGCAGCTGTATGTGGAGGGACTGAATGGCATTGTAAATGCACCTACCGGCTTTGGTAAAACATATGCCGTATTCCTTGGGGTATTGATCGATTACATTAACCATAACAAAGACTATACAGCTAAGCGCAGGAATGGTTTACAACTGCTGTGGATAACCCCTTTGCGTGCGTTGGCCAAAGATATAGGTCGTGCTATGGAAGAAGCGCTGGCTGAATTGCACATACCCTGGCGCGTAGCAGTGCGCAATGGCGATACTCCGGTTAGCGAAAGGCAGAAGCAAAAACAGCAGATGCCGGAAATACTCATCATCACACCGGAAAGCCTGCACCTGCTGCTGGCATCTAAAAACTACCCGGCGCTGTTTGAAAGCCTGAAATGTATAGCCGTAGATGAATGGCACGAACTGCTGGGTACCAAACGGGGTGTGCAGGTAGAACTGGCGCTTTCAAACATAAAAGCCATACGCAATGCAAAGCAAGAAGTAGGTGTATACGATCCATTGCGTATCTGGGGTATTTCTGCTACCATAGGCAACCTGCAGGAGGCTCTGCATGTATTGCTTGGCAATGACAGCGGGAATGCCACCATTGTAAAGGCAGAACTGAATAAGCAGATAGCTATTCATACCATCCTGCCTGAAACCGTAGAGCGCTTCCCTTGGGCCGGGCATCTAGGTTTGAAGATGATAAACCATGTGTTGCCTGTAATTTATAATAGCAATTCTACGCTCCTATTCACAAACGTCCGCTCGCAGGCAGAAATGTGGTACCAGGCTTTGCTCGATGCGGCGCCTGATCTTGCAGGCGCTATGGCGCTACACCATAGTGCTATTGAAAAAGATGTACGTGTATGGGTAGAAGAGCAATTGCACAACGGCACGTTGAAGGTAGTAGTATGTACTGCCAGCCTCGACCTGGGTGTGGACTTCCGCCCTGTAGATACAGTGATACAAGTGGGCAGCCCTAAAGGCATAGCACGCTTTATGCAGCGTGCAGGTCGTAGTGGCCACGAGCCCAATGCAGTAAGCAATATCTATTTCGTTCCCACACATTCGCTGGAGATAGTAGAAGCGGCTGCCTTGCAGGAAGCCTATCACAAGCAGTATATAGAAAGCCGTTCTCCGGTTATCCTAGCTTACGATGTATTGATACAATATATGGTAACCCGGGCGGTAGGGGAGGGCTTTGTGAGCGAGGCGTTATATGAAGAGGTAACATCGACCAACTGCTATCGCGACCTAACCCGCGATGAATGGAACTGGCTGCTTGCGTTTATAACTAACGGTGGCGATCTGCTGAATAATTACGATGAATACCACAAAGTGGTGAATATCGATGGTGTGTATCGTGTTATCAGCCGCAGGGTAGCTATGCGTCATCGGTTGCATATAGGCACTATAGTGGGCGATGCATTGATGAAAGTGAAGTTTATGGGCGGGGGATATGTGGGCACCATTGAAGAGTATTTTATATCGCGCCTCAACCCGGGCGACGTCTTTATCCTTGCCGGGCGAAAGCTGGAAATGGTAATGACACGCGACATGGTAGCCCATGTGCGTAAGTCGAATGCAAAGAAAGCCATCGTACCATCATGGCAGGGTGGCAGGTTGCCTTTGTCAGCAAACCTGGGAGAAGTATTAAGGCAAACCTTCCAGAGAGCGGCTGTAGCCCCACAGTCACATCCGCTATTGGCATTCCTCGATCCTTTGTTTGAAAAGCAACGCCAGCTATCGGCTATCCCCAAGGAAGATGAACTGCTGGTTGAACTGATAGATACTAAAGACGGCCATCACCTGTTCGTTTATCCTTTCGAGGGTAGGTTGGTGCATCAGTCTATGGCATCACTGCTTGCATACAGGCTATCGCTGATAACGCCTATCACCTTTTCTATTGCCATGAATGATTATGGCTTCGAACTATTGAGCGATCAGCCTATACCTGTAACGGAAGAGAACATCATGTCCCTGTTTAGCCCCGAAGGCTGGTATGCCGACTTGCAGCGAAGTGTGAATGCGGCAGAGCTGGGCAAGCGTAAGTTTCGTGATATAGCTGTGATAGCCGGCCTGGTATTCCAAGGTATGCCCGGTGCATATAAGAAACAACGCCACCTTCAAAACTCCACCTCTCTTATATATGAAGTGCTGGTGCAGAATGAGCCGACACATATATTGTTGCAACAAGCTTATAATGAAGTATTGGCTTACGAGGTAGAGGCTGAACGCCTGTACCGCTCCTTGCAA
>DASWWE010000026.1:0-10726 GCA_036406055.1 Flavipsychrobacter sp.
GCTGACTCTTAATCAGCGGGTCTAGGGTTCGAGTCCCTACAGAATCACAATTGTTTAAAAGTCGCTAATAATCAGCGACTTTTAAACATTAGAATGTTTTATGTCCTTTTTATAATTTGTTTATTTCCTGTCTAAAACCGAGTTCGAACACTAAAAAAGCCCTCAGTTTATATAGTAGGTACACAAAACTACTGTTAAGCTTATCATTTTGTCGGTAGCTTAAACAGAACTACAGAATACATATAGATTGTGCTATTGCAACTAGCATTTACATTTGAAAAAGCGACAACAAAACGCACAATTCATTATGCTCTTAATCCATATACAGTAGCTATCATTTCAGAATATGTTTTTTAATAAAATCAACATATTCGTTTTGAAATAAAACTGGAATTACAACATCTTGGTCGTCTATTAGTATTTCCAAATTTATATATATTGTATCAATGTTTACCTTTTTCCGCTCCAATGTTTGTAAAAGCAACTGCACATCTGCTGAATTGAAGGAAATTTTACAATAAAACTCTATCGATCGATTAGGATAACATAAATGATACTCTTCTCCATTGATACGTTTTGCATCGACACATGATGTAAAACTATCTACGAAATTTTGATACTTTAAATACTGCAGACCAACAATAGGTAGCAATATACCCATGTCGACGGAAGACCATGGTACATCTTTTCCTCTAATCAACTTTATTGCTGAATAGCCCGGAACAACTATGGTTACGTTTCTTTGCAAATAGTTGCTATCTCTTACATATACAGAATATTGGGAACTGCATTTTATATATGCCCTTTGCGTCCCATTGTTATGTAATGAAACTTTTACAAAACATTCATCATTTTTGTCTTGATACATCCGTATATCAGTAATAGTTGCTTTAAATACGACGTTACAATTACCTTCACATGGCCAGCATAATACTAGTAAAATAACACCGATAAATATTGATTTTTTCATCGTTGGTAGTTTTTGAGAAACTTGTTGAAATTTTCACTCTTCAACTTCATCTTATCTTCCAAAATTTCATTAATACTTGTCTAGCGTTTCCTTCAATATTCATTTGTTGGGCAGTCATGTAACTATGACGGTATGCATACATCTCATTTATGAAATCTTCCCATCCATACGCCTCCCACATTGCTGCCGCCATACCATTGAAAATAACTCACAATGATAGAGCTCATGGTCAAACAATTTAATGTTAGCTATGTTACTAAAGTAAAGATAGAAACGCCTTATTTCTACATTTTTATGCATTCGACCAAACAATCACTTGATCTGATGTATCGTAGCTCTTATTCGACGAAGCTGTTAAAAACTAATCGAAATGGCTACTAGCCGATTTATTGTATAAAAAGAGTTCTGGGTTTGTACAGTAGGAGAATAACTTCGTTTAATTAACTTCTTTATTATTTATACATCTTATATACGTTCAATTACTATAGGACCTGATTACATTTTATATTAGATCAGTCTTCTAAAATATCCCCCCTTAACCTTTCCTTAAGCCTAACATAACATCTCAACAACTTATTGGTAACATCCCCATTTGACTTTTGCTGCTTTCAGAAAACTTTAACAACCAAACAGCAAAAGAATGAAGATTTTTATTCGAACTCTCGCCGTATGTGCCGCGCTGATGATGTGTATCGCCCCTGCGATAGCACAAAGCATCCTTGCCACCATATCGGGCAAAGTAGTTGACGCTAAGGGTGAAACGGTGCCCGGCGCCATCATTACTGTAAAAAATGAATCTACCGGTTTTACCGTGAAAACGGTATCGGGCGAAGAAGGTTCATTCATCCTGAAAGAGCTACCCCTCGGTTCCCCTTATTCTGTAACGGTTGAAGCAATGGGCTTCACTACGCAAAAACAAACAGACTATTCTCTAAACCAGGGTGATGTATTAAAGGTAAGTTTTGAATTAACTACACAATCCAATCAGTTAAATGAAGTAACTGTTACAGTAGGTTCGCCACGCAATAAGATTGAGAACATAGGCTCTCTCACGGCTATTACAGCCCGTGATATTGCTAAGCTACCTGTTAACGGCCGTAACTTCACATCGTTGGTGGAGCTTTCTCCTTTAAGCCGTGGTTCTAGCCTGGGTGGCCAACTGGCATCTGCAACCAACTATACTATAGATGGCATGGCGGCTAGGGGCACTATTGCCGGCGGCTTGCCCAGTGGTGCATACTCTATATCTATGGAGGCAGTACGTGAATTCCAGGTGGTAACCAACCAATATGATGTTACGTATGGTAATGCCGGTGGTGGTACGGTAAGTGTGGTTACAAAGTCTGGTACCAATAACCTGTCCGGTAGCGCTTTTGTATATGGCCGTACCGACTGGCTGTCGAGCCCTTATGGCTTGAACGGTCAAAAACGCAACCAACCCTTTTCTACCTACCAGTATGGCTTCTCATTAAGTGGACCTATCATAAAAGACAAAGCACACTTTTTCTTTGCATGGGACCACCAGGAAGATACGCGCCCGCTAAACATTGCTAACATACAATCGGCTGCAGATGAAAAACGTTTGAATGTAACACAGGAAACACTGGATACTTTCCTGTCAATAGCCCGTAGCAAATATGGTGTATCTGATGCAAAACAAGTAGGCCAGTTTTCTAAAAAGAAAAATACACATGCTTTGTTTGGCCGTATCGATTGGCAGCTAAGCCAGAAATCATTGTTGACTATCCGTGACAACTTCATCTATGATATGGATAATCAATCTGATGATGACAATACACCCATAAACTTATTTGAAGTGTATAGCAATCGTAAGAGCATCAACAACAGTGCCATGGCTTCATTACGTACTTCTATAAACGAGAAGGTAACCAACGAACTGAAATTACAGCACTACTGGGAATACAACATCCTATTGGCCAATAGCCAACTGCCTGCAGAAAACATTCCACGCGCCATTGTTCAAAACATCACATCGGTAGCCGATGATGGTACAAACCTGACAACCGCAATACAACTTGGCGGTCAACGCTATGGGGGCGATTACTTTAACAACCATGTGGCACAACTAATAAACAATGTATATTATAACACCCGTAAATTCCACTATACATTTGGTGTTGGCCTAACCTATACCAATCAGAACTCTATTTACGGTAGTGAAATAAATGGTCGCTTCTACTTTACTGGCATGAACAATTTTAACAATATGACTCCGTACCGTTATGCAAGAGATATTTATACCTCTGATGACTGGAACATTAAATTCAACATCCTGGTACCAAGTGCCTATGCACAAGCTCAAACAAGCTTAGCACCCGGCCTGGATGTTACAGCAGGCATCCGTGTAGATTATACTGCGTACCTGAATAGTGCTAACTATAACGAAACAGTTGACAGGACATTAGGACTGAACACATCGAACAAACTGAGAACATTGCAAATACAGCCACGCTTGCAAGCAACGTGGGATGTAGCTCAAAATGGTAAAGACATCATACGCTTGGGTGGCGGTGTAATGGGTTCTGCGCTGAACCCATATTCTATGATCAACAATATGCTGTTCGATGGTACTCATATCATAGGTGTTGACCTTACGGGCAGCTCAGTACCTGCTCCAAACTTCGTAGGTTATCGTCAAGACCCATCTACTGCGCCAGGTAAAGAACTGCTGGCAAATCCTAACATTCCTAAACTTGCTACTATCAATATGAATGGTAAAGAGGCTAAAGTGCCTGTTGTATACAAAAGCAACCTGTCTTACTCACACTTCTTTAATAAGAATTTCAGGATGAGTGTAGCCGGTTACCTTTCATTTGCACGCAACAACTACACTTATGTAGATAAGAACATGGTGGAGAACCCTTACTTCACTATCGAAGAAGAAGCTAACCGTGGTGTATATGTACCTGCATCTACCATCAATACCAACAATGGCAACGCAGACTGGACAAAAGGACGTAAAACTACTGAAGTAGGCCGCGTGCTTGAACTGACAAGCACAGGTAAAGTAAACCAAATGGCTTTTGTAGTAGATGGTGCTTACCGCTACTTTAAAGATGGTGAAATAGCTGTTTCATACACCTGGAATGAAACAAAAGATAACACATCTTACAATGGTAATGTGGCCAATACCGCTACACTGGTTCAATACGTAAAAGATGACCCTCGCAAGCTGGATGTCATGTCTTACTCAGACAATCAGTTCCGTCATAAAGTAGTAGTGTACGGCACAGCACCTACATTCTGGGGTATTAGTGCAGGTATACGCTTCTCTGGTATTGCAGGTACCCGTTACTCTCTTACAGTTAACGGTAACGTAAACGGTGACTTTGTAGCAACCAATGACCTGGCATATGTTTATAACCCGAACGATGCCAGCACACCTCAATATTTGAAAGATGGCATCAACGCTGTATTGAACAACCCTAACGTAGAAAACAGCATGAAAGATTACATCCGCAAATCTTTTGGTAAAATAGCGGAGCGTAACGGTGGTGAAAATCCATTTTATGGTGTGTTCGATATCCGCCTTTCTAAGAAGATAAAAGTTTACAGGAAGCACAACTTCGAAGTATCGGTTGATGTATTCAATGTAGCAAACCTGCTGGATAAAACAAAAGGTATCAATCACAACGTAGGTACTACCAGCCTGTACACTATCAGGGGCTTCGATGCCAATACCAACACATACAAGTATGCAGTGAATACTAACGCCGGTGTATCTTCACTGAGTGGTAACCCTTACCAGATACAGCTTGGTCTAAGGTATGGCTTCTAATCATAGAACATTTAATCAATTCAAACAATGACTAAGAGTATCATAAACAACATAATAGGAACAGCTTGTCTGCTTTCATCCTGCATAGCTGCAAATGCCCAGACTGAACAAGCTAAATACGTAGTACTCATCACAGTGGATGGCTTTCGTCCTGAGTTCTATCTTGACAGCACTTATGGTATGTTTACCGTAAGGGAAATGATGAAAAATGGTGTGGCTGCACGTGGCGTAGACCCTGTTTTCCCATCAGTTACGTATCCTGACCATACTACTATGGTAACGGGTATGATACCTGCAAAACACGGTATTTACTACAACCTGCCATTTGAGCCGCAAGGACAGACAGGTAAATGGTATTGGGATTATAACCTGATAAAATCAGAGAACCTATGGTCTGCTATGCGCAAAGCAGGCAAAAAAACAGCTTGTGTTCGCTGGCCCGTAACATATAATGCCCCCATCGACTACCGCATACCCGAATACTGGAACCATCTGGATAGTAAAGACGCCAGGCCATATACTGCAGCTGCTACCTACCCTGCTACATTGTGGCAGGAAGTGCAAGACAAAGCTACAGGCTATCTGGAAGCAGATGATATAGGTGCTGAGAACAACGAACTGATAGCGGATGAGAACATGGCAAGGATTACCGGCTACTTGTTGAGAACTTATAAGCCAAACTTCACAGCCGTGCACCTGGCATGTACCGATCACTACGAACACCAGGAAGGGCGCGAGCATTATATGGTGCGCGCATCGGTAGCCGGTGCAGATCGTTCTATTAAAACAATCTTCGAATCGCTGAGAAGGGCCGGTATTGTTGATAGTACGTTAGTAATAGTAACAGGCGACCATGGCTTTGAAGATATCTATCGTTCTTTCAATCCTAACTACCTGCTGAAACAAAATGGCTTGATAAAAGATATCAGGAAAGATGATTGGAAAGCACAGTTTCATAATTCAGGTGGTGGTACATTCCTTGAACTGAAAAATCCTAATGACAAAGCAACAGTTGATAAAGTAAGGAAACTGCTGACCAGCTTACCGGATAGTGTGAAGCAGTATTTTGCCATCGTAGAAAAAGACAAACTGACTACAGTAGGTGCCGACCCTAATGTACCGCTGGCATTAACAGGCTTAAATGGTACAGCCTTTGGGAATGACACAACCCAACTGGTAAAACCTTATGACAAAGTAAGAGGCACACACGGTTTCTTCCCCGATCACCAGCAAATAAAAACAGGTTTTGTGGCTTGTGGACCCGGCCTGAAAAAAGGAACAATAGTTGAGAATATGCGTTTGCTGGATATTACCCCATTGGTAGTAAAGCTTGCAAATATTCCTTATCCCGAAACAGATGGCAAACTGATACCTGAACTGCTGAAAAACTAAACAAGGATAAATTTCTAAAACAAGAGCCCGGTATATTCCGGGCTTTTTTATTGAAAGGAACATATTCGTTAAATTGCATGTACATCAGTAAATAACAGGATATGTCGATAAGCAATGACGCGGAATTAACAGGGATGAAGAAAGCCAGCGAGGCGGTTGCAATTACACTAAGGCGCATGATAGGTTATGCCCGGCCGGGTATGACCACAAAAGAGTTGGATGATTTTGGCAATGACATACTACGCTCTTTTGGTGCCAGGTCGGCACCCAACCTTGCATATGGATTTCCCGGCTATACTTGCATCAGTGTGAACAACGAGTTTTGCCATGGCATCCCCTCCGCCAATAGAGTGCTTGCAGAAGGCGACCTTATAAATATAGATGTATCTGCTGAATTGAATGGCTTTTGGTCTGATAATGGATCATCTTTCGTTTTGGGTAAGGATATTAATGGACACCAGGCTTTAGTAGATGCTTCCCGTGCAATACTTCAAAAAGCCATCAATAATATTAAGGGCGGTGTACGTATATCAGATATCGGTTGGCTGATTGAAACAGAAGCAAAAAAGAAAGGCTTGAAAGTGGTAAAGAATATTACAGGGCATGGCATAGGCCGCAGCCTGCACGAAGAGCCATTTGACATAGCCAACTATCGCGACAAGTTTAATCGCCAACGTTTTAAAAGAAATTCCGTAGTGGCTATTGAAACTTTCATCTCAACCAATTCTACCATGACCGTAACGCTTGACGATGAGTGGACTTTGGTAGGCAACAGAGGCGGCTTTATGGCACAGCATGAGCATACCATCGTAGTAACCGATGGCAAGCCGCTAATACTTACAGCTATGAATGGCATATGGAATTAAACGTGTCTATATGAAGAAAGAACATCTAAACATTTCGGAAGACATCATTTCTTTTAATGCAAGTCAATCGACAGAAGACCGGAAAATATGTGATACTTTGGCAAAACACATCAGCACCGTGTTTTCGGATGCTGAAAATAAAATATGGCACCGCCATCCTGTCTGGTTTTTAGATGGCAACCCAATTGTAGGCTACAGCAAACAGAAGCCCGGCGTCCGCCTGATGTTTTGGAGTGGTGCAGATTTTAATGAAGATGGTCTGAAAATACGTGGAGAGAAATTCAAAGATGCATCCATCTTCTATAATGCTGCTTCTGAAATTGATATAGAAACACTGAAAAAGTGGTTAAACAAGTCAAAAGATATTCAGTGGGACTATAAGAATCTAATCAAACGAAAAGGCGCATTGGAAAGGCTTAAATAATAAAGAAAAGCCTTTCAAGGTCATAACCTTGAAAGGCTTGTGGAACTTGTAGCGAAGACGGGAGTTGAACCCGTGACCTCAGGGTTATGAATCTTAGAAAATATAATGCAAAGTGTGAGCAAGTGAACTGAAAATCAATATTCTATACCAGCATATTTTCTATATAAATACATATTAAACCATAGAAGATCACGAAATGTTTTACCTATGTTTTACCCAAAAACCACATGTCAGTTTAATGACTACCAAACGACTAGTACGTGACAGCAAGGCCTACACCTAAGCCCATATCACTGTCATAGTGTGTTGATAACGACCAGTACTTGCCGACGACATAACGAAAGCCGACCATATACTCCTTATCGGTATTCGCCATCAAATTTAAGCGCAGGCGGCTTGTCACTGGAATATCCTCGCGCTCAAGCTGGAAGCGCAACTTGCCTAAGCCATCGACACGGGCCTCAGCATTGACAAGCATTGGCAGTGTATAACGAATACCAGCCATTACCGTTTTACGATTAGCTTGATTGCTTTCTTGACCGAACAAGTTTCTCTCCTGCTCATAGCCTGGCTGCCCGGGCTTTTTCACACGGCTGTTGTAGTGGTAATCAAAACCTACGAACGGTAACAGCCATTGCATCTTGCCAATGTAGCGCCCAACATAGGTTTCGCTCTCATACCCATATTCAGGTTTGATACCCAAACGCCATTCCGTCGCTGCAATCCAACGTGTGTTAGCATACTGAATTTCGCCGTCGCTACCGTTGCTCTCTAGGCCAATATTAGCTTTCCAGTAGAATTTGCGATCATCTTCAAACACTTTCCTGAAAGCATAGGAACGATCAGGTACTTGCGGGTTTGGCGGAGAATCCTCGTAAGAGAAGATGCGCCCCATTCCGCTCATCATATGGTAGAGAATATGGCAGTGAAAAAACCAATCGCCGCTTTCAGTAGCAGCAAATTCGATAGTATCGGTTTCCATAGGCATAATATCCAGAACGTTTTTAAGCGGTGAATACTCACCATTCTTATTAAGCACTCTGAAATAATGCCCGTGTAGGTGCATTGGGTGACGCATCATGGTGTTATTGGTAATTACCATGCGAATATTCTCACCTTTACGGATTTTGATCACATCGGTTTCCGAGACCGTCTTGCCATTCATTGACCAGACATAGCGGTTCATATTACCGGTCAATTCAAAGTGAATGATGCGCGTTGGCCATTTCGGGAGCGTGGTTTTTTCCGGCGCTCTCAGCATGCCGTAATTAAGCGTCTTAATACCATTCGGGCCGCTATTCATATCCTGCCATTTGCCATCCACATAGCCACCTTCCATCGTACTCATATCATGGCTGCTATTGTCGGCGCTATCCGCTGCCATTTCCATCTTGCCCATGTCGTGCATCTGATGCCCTACATGCGGGTCAGCGGACTGACTGTCATCCACGGGGGGCTCGGCCTGACCGCTGCCGTTGCTTACAATATTACCATAAGTGTCATCCGTGCCGCCAGTGATCTCGGGGTACATTACCGTGTTCATATCCATAATCTGATTGGTCATCTTCATGCCCGGCATTGGCTTCATGTCGCCATTCATCTTCATCATGGCATTCATCATCTTCATGCCCTCAAAATATTTGAGCTTCGGTAAATGGGGGGCAATCACTTTGCTGCCGTTACCAAGCCACAACGAAGCACTCTTCGTACGGTCTTCTGCCGTAGCAAGAAACTCATAGCTATGGCCATTATCGGGAATGGTGACAATCACGTCATAGGTTTCGGCAACACCCACCAGCAGGCGATCCACCTCAACAGGTTGGACATCCTCACCATCACTTGCAATAACACTCATTTTACCGCCCGCCCAAGTCAGCCAAAAATAGGTTGACGAACTGCCATTAACGACACGCAAGCGCACTTTATCACCTGCTTTATATTGTGGCTGTTCGTTAGAGGCTTTACCGTTGATATAAAAGCGGTCGTAATACACGTCGCTCACATCCATCGCCAGCATACGTTTCCACTCATTTTCCAGCTTAGTCTTGAAATGCCCGGCGCTGATCGCTTCAGCATAACTCTGAACCGAACCTTTTTTGATGGCAAACCAGTCGGTCTGGTTATGCAGACTACGCTCAATTTCATCCCCTTGGAGGTCGGACCAATCACTGAGTAGGATCGGCAGTTGCTTATAGGCAGGTTCCTCACGCTTATTGATAATAAACGCGCCGTACATGCCATCCTGCTCTTGGTTCATGGTATGCGAGTGATACCAGTAAGTGCCGCTTTGCACGATGGGAAAATAGAACTTATGCGAACTATGCGGTTTGATTGGTGCGGTAGTCAAATAAGGCACACCATCTTCGGTATTCGGCAGGATTAACCCGTGCCAGTGAATCGAAGTTTCGTGGTGCATCTTGTTATGCACCCAAATCTCTGCCGTATCGCCTTCATTGAAGTATAACGTCGGTGCCGGAATGCTGCCGTTTATAGCAATGGCGCGGCGCATGCCCTTGCCACTGATTTTCGGCACCATAGTATCAGCGACATAAAGATCATATCGCACGGTGCGCGGCGGCGGCGCCTGAATAACGCCTAGCGGTTTTATACCGGTTTGCTGTTGATGAGTTTCATGACCTTCATGGCTGGCATGCGAATCCTCTTCTTTGGCAGGCTCAACCATCTGGTGTGCTGCGTGAGAGTCTATTACAGGCGTCGTCACTTTTTTAGGTTGTGACGGTACTTTAGGCTTTGAAGCAGGCTGTGGTTTTGCAACTGGTCTAGTCTTGGTTGTACTCACCTTGACAGTCTTCTTCACCAATGCCATGCCGCATTTGGGGCATTTGCCCGGTGATGCCTGTTGTACCTCCGGATGCATCGGGCAAGTATAAATCGTCTTGCCCTGAGCCATTGCCACGGCTGGTAACAATACCAATAACAAACAGACTATCCAGCGGTGTATTATGATCATCATGGCCTTCTCATCTCTTTTTACTAAAATCGTACTCATATAAGCTGTTTTTGGGTGGTTACCCGGGCATGTTGAATATCACATGCTCAAGTCGAATCAGAAATCCATTCGGTGCAGTTCTAAGCATACTGCTATGCACTTGATGACGATAGCCTATGTCTAGCCTGGTCTGGCTGTTAAATATTAATTGTAGGGATGGGGCAATATCCAGGTAGGCTGTACCACTTTCAGGTAAGTACTGACCGAGCAATTCCAGCATAATATTGAAATTTGTCTGACCATAATCTTTGTAGGATTTAGGCAG
>DASWWE010000027.1:0-16661 GCA_036406055.1 Flavipsychrobacter sp.
CGGGCATCACATGGGCAGAGGGCAATTATGCCTATAAGGAGCTATTTTTCAATTACCATACGCGGCAAGGAACGGGTAATCATTTTTATGCCGGCCTCAATACGGGCATCGATGAATTGACCAGCAAGAAGTATGGCGGCGGCGATGGCTACCATATAGGTATGCAACTGGGCTATTCGCACCGGTTGGGAAAACATATGCGCCTGCTGGTAGAGGCCAGCCCCCGTTATATAAGTGCTACCCTTGTAAAACACAGTGATGACCGATACAATATAGTAGGCCGGAAACCGTGGACGACGGAGCGCGATGTTAGCGAAATAGGCGTACCGGTAACGGCAGGCATTACTTTTTATATAGGCAGGGAAAAACAAAGGAAATAATACAGTTACCCCAAAAAAATAAGCCCCGGACGAAACCGGAGCCTGTATAAGGGGAAACTAAAAAAAACTGTTTATGGCCATCCTGCTTCCATCCTTCATTTAACCACTGTAAAAATAGAACGCTACTATACTCCCAAAAAATTGCAGGTATGTATGTTTCGTTTTTTGTGGCGAATTTTTTAAATGAGTTTGAAAGAGCTGTATAAATAGAACCCCGGCGCATGCCAGGGTTTATAGTAATGCGATTGCCGCCACATTACCACTTATGAACTAATCGTAAAATTACCACCACATATAAAGAGTTTAAAATAATAGGTAGGTATGCCTTTATTTTTGGGGTGAACGAGCAATTCATTTCAGAAGCCCCTAACTTTATCTATCCACTTCACTCAACTTGCAACCATCATGAACCGTTTAGAAAATTACGTAGCACAACTGCGGGATGCCATCCATGGCGACCTGTGGATAGATGAGACCTTTGCCAAAAAGCTGGAGCCGCTAAGTGCCCATGCCGCATTTATACAGCCGGTAGATGGCATACACAGTGTGGCACAACTGGTATCGCACTTGTACCAGTGGCAGGTGTCGGTATTCAATATATTGCAGGGGCTGCCGCGCACCATATCTGCCGAAGACAGCGCGCTGGACTGGATACCTAATGAAACCCTGAGCCTGCAGGGATGGGATGCCCTGAAAGCTGCTTTTTACAATGGCCGCGAAGAACTGCTGGAATACCTGCGCACAAAAGACGATAGCTTTCTGCTGGAAACCAGCCCCACCGGCGTACACACTAATGAGTATTATATACTGGGGCTGATACACCACGACATGTATCACATGGGCCAGATAGGGCTGGTGATACGGCTGATGAAGTAGTTACCATCCCACCACAAAAACCCGTTATTTTCTCGGTTGTTTGGTATCAGGCGGGCTTGTATCTTTATATCATCACCATTTAAATACTATGACCATGAAAACCATTTTTCTCATTTGATCTTCTGGCTAGCACGCACCCGCCATACGGCGGGTGTTGCCTTACAACTTTTTTAATAACAATTTTATGCCATTTCTTTTGTTTTTATAGAATCCGGGTATATATTAGCAATAATCCTCCCTATAGTTAGCGCTTTTTATATGTAATACTGGCACGTTTTTAATTACGTGTCAATTAATTGTTGATTTAACCATATTGTGTTTTGACTGCTGATGTACTCATACTTGTCCTGCTGGCATTAGCTGCGCTTGTACCCCTTATTATAGCTACATTCCTGATAGCAAGGGGCATGAAGCGCAATAAAAACTGGATGATCGTAACAGGTTTCCTGCTGCTGATACTTTTTGTAGTGCTGCTATTATTTCTTTAAGGCGGCAATCCACACCTTTTCGCCTCTTTCCTCAATAATGACTAATGTCATTATTTTTAATCGTAGCATAAATGTAGATTTGACGCTTATGGAATATATAAGGGTGAAGAGCCTGAATGGTACGACCATTCCCATTGCCGTGAAAAACATCGCCTCCATAGGCCCCGACGGGTCCATAGGCGCACTCCACACCGTTATTACCCTGAAAGACCAAACTACTGTAATATGCGCGCATACTACCCATGCCGTATTCGAAGCCGTAAAGCAACTGAACGCAATGGAAGCAAGCATAAAGGACGAATAACAGATTATTAAGAGCTTATTTATTATACCCTCGAATAAAAAAAACGCCCGCTTTCCAGCGGGTGTTTTTGCGTTTTAGCTCTCCTCGTCGAAGTAAATTTTATAATAGTGCTTGCCTACGGCTTCATCATAGCCTTTTTCTATCAGTTCGGTATTGCCGTGTATATATACGTGAAAGTTCTTATCCAGCTTCAGCACGCTTTTGAAAACACGCGCTTGCTTTTTTACAGCCTGCGATGATATATCAAAGCGTTCATCCAGTTCCAGCCCGTTATCCTGCGCATAGTTTTGCTTATAGCTCTGGAAGGATTGTATCACATCTTTATCTGCAAACACTTCGTTCAGGAATACATCTTCGTCAAACTGTTCATTGTTTTTAAAGAAATCTACCGAGCGGGTCAGGAAGTTTATTTTGTCCGTACGGCTCAGTTCATATTCCTGCTCCAATTGTTCCGTCACAAAGTTTTTGCATACATCCAGGTAGCCTTTGGTCAGGTGGTACTCATCGCTCAGCGGTTTCAGATTCAGGAAGGTTTCCTTCCAGTATTGCGCCTCATTGCCACGGTTGGCTTTATCTACTATGGCCACTTTATAGCCACCCTCTTTATCGGTATTGAAGATGAGGCAGCCTTTGTCCAGGTGGTTCACATTGGTGCCCTGCTCGTGGCTGATGCTGTAGTGCTTATCATCGGCCACCAGCTTCAGAAAGTCGTCTTTCGTTTCCGATTTGAAGATGCCTATCGCGTGCATCAGTTCGCCCTGCAGTTCTATATTGCTGAAGTAGGCAATGTACAGGTCACCGCTATTGATGTTGGGGTGCAGTGCCGTTTCGTACAGGTGCGCCGCTATATGCTTGCTTTCTGCATGGTGCGTACCACGGCTTTCAAATATCTTCGATACATAGTTGTACACCGGGTTCAGCGCCACATCATCATTGGTAAAGGTGAAGCAGTATAGCTCCGGGTTTTTAAAATGCGCTACAAAATAGGTCAGCAATACCTCGCGCAGGCGGCGGTCGGTAATATCCAGTGGCTTGTCGGATGTATGCAGGTTGCCCCCTTCGGTTTTATTACCTACGTAGTGGGCCGATACCTTTTCTATATTACAGTCGGTGTAAGCTATCATTTCAGGGCGCAAGATAGGCTAACTGGCCGATAGGTCTATTGCTGTATTTAGTATTTTGCAGGTATGTTTCTATACGCACACACCATACAACAAATGAGCAGGGAGCTGTTTCCGCATGCACACCTGGTGGCGCAGGCACGGCAGGCCAAAGCATATATGGAAACGCATTATGCCGAGCCTATCTCGCTCAATGATATAGCTATGGCCGCCACCTTGTCAAAATTTCATTTCATACGTCTGTTTCGCGATATGTATGGCCGCACGCCCAATCAATACCTGATATCTATACGCATACAAGCAGCTAAAAAACTGCTGCAGGAAGGCGCTGCCGTTACCGATGCCTGCTACCTGGTAGGCTTTTCCAGCCCCAGCACCTTTACCGGTTTGTTTCGCAAAATGACGGGGAGCACGCCTGCTGCCTATCGCAGCAAAAAAGCAATTTTGAAGAAGTGAAATAGGGTGCCGGTACGGAAGTTTACATCGGAAAAACAATAGCAACGAAAACACGAAACAATGAGAATAAAACTATTGAGCGTCTTGGTAGACGACCAGGATAAGGCACTGAAATTTTACACAGAAAAGCTGGGTTTCATCAAGAAAACAGATATGCCGCTGGGCGAGCATAAATGGCTGACCGTGGTATCGCCCGAAGAACAGGATGGTACCGAGATAGTGCTGGAACCAATGGGCTTTCAGCCGGCACAGGTATATCAAAAGGCATTGTTTGAGGCCGGTATACCGTATACCGCCTTTCATGTAGATGATGTGCAGAAAGAATACGAGCGCCTGCTGGGTTTGGGCGTAGTGTTCAGCATACCGCCTACACCGATGGGCATGGTAACACTGGCCGTCTTCAACGATACCTGTGGTAATAATATACAGATAGTGCAGGTTTAGCTGCTTTGCTCACCCCGGAACATTTGCGATAGCATAGCATACAGTTCCGGGTGATGCTCTTGTAATTGGTGCGGGCGTTCAAAAAGATACTCGGTTATCACCGCAAAGAACTCTGCCTCGTTGGTAGCACCATACAGGTTGATGTCCGAATGGCCTTCCCTGCGCATATCGTTGATGGCAGCGCGCATGTGCTGCAGCCATGTTATGGCATAGGGGCGTTTCAGCAGGTACTCAGGTACACCATCTACGCTGCCGTCGGCCTTGTCTATCAGGTGGGCAAATTCGTGTATCACCGTGTTATGCCCGTCTTCCGGGTTCAGGAATGATTGGCGTATCGACTGCTGCGATAGTATCATCTGCCTGTGCATAGCGCCATCCCCCACCATGCCCAATACATTCCTTTCATCGCCCTCGTATTTATAATCGCGGTTGAAGGTGGTGGGATATACCAATACTTCATTCAGATTGTTATACCGCCAGTCGGGAAAGGCGAATATGGGGATGATGGCCCCTGCTGACACCAGCAATTTATCCAGGTCGGTCACTTTTACACCCACGCCCGTTATAGCCGTCCGCGACAGGAAATCGCGTACCCGCTCTTCAAATGCAGCCTGCTGCGTTTCATCCAACGTGGCAAAGAAGGGCACATACTGTAGCAGCATATCGCGGCTGCCGGCAGGTTGGGCATATGCCTTATTCCGCCTGCGGCTGCGGCTGGTACCTGCCAGTACTATCGCTATCACTATGGCCAGGGCTATAATTATATACATATGGTAAATGTAGCAGCTACCGCCCTGCCTGCCAAGCGCAATATCAATGTGTCAACAGTTTTTACTTTTATGATGGCTTTTTTAGTTTTGCCACATTATGAAAAGAATTCTATCACTAATAGTAGCCTTAGCAGTGCCTCTGTTACTATCTGCACAGCATAAAATAGAAGGTTTTTGGGGCATCCCCTTTATGAAGGGACAGACGGAAACACTCCACCTTGTAGAAAGCACCAAAGGTGTACGTCCTTTTGATAAAACTATCAATCAAGCTATATATACCTATGTACCTTTTGCCGACCAGCAAGCAGAAGCCATCGTATTAAATTTTAGCAATGGTAAATTTTACAGTGGTATTGCCCTCTTGCCCTATTCAAACCTGGAACAGGTGCTAAGAGGATGGTACAGGTGGAAGTACATCCTCACTGAAAAGTACGGAGAACCCTCATCTGAAAAGATAGAAAAACGCTCCTTCATTATGGAAACAGATGTAGACTTTATGACCGAGGGGCTTAATAATGGCGAAATAAAATATTCTGCCGCATGGATATTGCCTGATAAAACACGCAATAAGCCCATTCTGCTTATGCTGCGCATAAATAACGCAGAGACAGTCGAACTGAGCATGTCAGATGTGGAAGTTTTTAAAAGAGTAAACCCTTCCGGCAAAACAAAGGAAGATTTTTAGACATGCGCGATTTATAGCAAAAAGCCCCGGCAGAAACCAGGGCACAATTTGTGTATTTTTTACTTTTTTTCCTGAAGGTGTTTATAAGCAGGGGTGATGTACGAATACATTACAGCGTATATCACCAAATACCGTGCCTGTTTACCCGCTTTACAGTATATACCTGAAATCGAACAGCACATTGGTGAGCACGTATTTATAGCCTATGGTGCGCGGGCCTATATTCACGCTGGCGCGGTAGCCATCCAGTGGCTGCGATACGCGCATGCCCAATGATACATGCTGGCCCAGGTTCAAGCCGTAATGTGCCTCTATAGCCATGTTCATTTTTATATCTTCTTCAAAATTACCCAGCTCCAGCATAGGCATGGCCGTAAGGCCGGTATGCATCTGTACGCGTTTGCTGCGCAGTATGGTATAGTTCAGCGCAGAACCCGCACCTATCTGCGCCATGCGGGTAGTAGCCCTTACGCTATGGTAGGTGGCCTTATCGGGGTAATAGGGGTCTATCAGCGTATATTTTTCCGTGCTTTCAAACTGGGCAATGCCCATCTTGCCGGTAATGCTGATATGCAATGCCCGTTGCTTTTTATCAAAATGGCGTTCGGCGGCAAAGGCTACTAAGAAACCTTCGCCTACATAGCTTTCGTATTCCTCTGTGCTGCTGCTCGATGTGATGGTAGTAAGCCCCGCCTGCAGCCCTATAGCAGTATAGTTTCTTTGTGCGGTGCCTTTAAAGCATAGCAATACGGATAAAAAAGACAAAACAAGGTATCGCATAGTATGGGTGGTAAACTATGCTGGTATAACAACAATAATGCCAGTGATAATGGAAGGAAAGAAGAAGGAAAACTACATAGCCAATAACCGGCGCCCGACCTCTGCAAAATCGTCCGGATGGTTCACTACAATACAATCGCCGAGGCCAAAGATGAACATCAGTTTCAATGGAAAACGGCGCAGGCTTTTGATGAATTCGTCAATGGCGCTTATGTCCGGCTT
Organism: Flavipsychrobacter sp.; assembly: GCA_036406055.1. Lineage (GTDB taxonomy): Bacteria > Bacteroidota > Bacteroidia > Chitinophagales > Chitinophagaceae > Polluticoccus. The sequence goes on from DASWWE010000027.1 coordinate 6,527, forward strand.
ACCGGCATATTCTATTTTCCTGTGTATAATCACATTGCTGGCTTTCTCTGCCAGTTGCAGTTCTTTACCGCTGAGTGGCCTGCACAATACAGCCATCACCAGTTCCCGAGCAGTACTACTCATGATCTGTTCGTTTTTAAAATGCGTTAACGAAAAAATGAGGTCTATATGGGGGAGGGGATTACTCTAAAATTAGTAATTCCATTGAAAATACAAAAACATTTTACACATTTTTATCACATTTCAATACGTTACGCATCTGAAAATTGGGCAGGGATAAATATGTATTCGTGAATTATTTTTATATCTTACGTCTAATAAATATATGCGTATCATGAACCGTATAGTACTGCTGGCTTGCACCTTGTTGCTTTTTTCATGCGATAAGACACAAGACTATACCTGCAATTGTGTAAGGGATAATGTACAAGTAAAGAAAGAAGTGTACCCCCAGGTACCCAAACATATGGCCGAAGACAGGTGCGAGGAAACGGAAGCTTCCCTCAATGATATGATAGTGACGCATGGTGTCACCAAAACCTTCTGCGAGCTGTATTAAACGCTTTTCTTAGCTGTCTTTACCGGCTTTTTGCCTTTTACAGGCTTTTTCTTTGCTTTTTGTACATAGCGTACATTGGCACGGTCGTACCCTACACGGATGGTTTCTTCATTCTGGTTGATATAGAGTTTGAGCGCTAATGCCGCATTCACCGGTTTTTTATTTACCATCGCAGGCTTCCACGGCGGCATGTTGTTGATGAGCTTATCCAGCTTCAGCGATGTGATGTATTCCGTAGAGGCGTTTGAGCGATTGCTGATAGCATAGCAACATGCTTTGCCATTGGCATCTACATATATCTTCATAGATACAATGCCCTCTATCGTTTCCAGGCTATTGCTGTCTATATGCCTCCTGAAGTAAGCGGTAAGGCTATCGCCCTTCCCGAATACCGCTTTGGGGCTGCCGCAATCGGCACAGGTATTGGCTACCGCGCAGTTGCCTGCTACTTTCACGGATGGGCCTTGCTGGGCATAAGATGCCGTAAAGCAGGCCATAAAAAAGCAAAGAAGTAAGGATGTCTTCATACGCATGTTTCCTGTTACTAAAGATACGAAAAGATGCCCGCGATAGTTTGGCGCATCGCTCACCACCATTAGCCCGCCATTAACCCCTTTAATGCAGAGTTGCAATTTTTAATCGTTATATTTATTTAAAATAATAGTTATGCGCCCCCTGTTGTACACGTTCTTCCTCTCGGCTGCTTGCCTTAGCAGCCATGCGCAAACCGAAAGGCTGCAGCTACCCGCTATAACAGGCACCCCTGCGCAATTCACCCCGCATAACAATACACTATACTTTACCGCCGATAATGGCAGCGGCGATAAGCTGTGGCAAATAGCAAGCAGTACCGCACAGCCACAAATGCTCGATTCCCTTTTTCAATATAGCAGCAGCACTACCCCGTGGCGCCGTATGGTGATACTGAATGATATACTCTACTTCTGCGGGCGTAATGATTCGGTAGGCGAAGAGCTGTTTGCCTACGATGGCAGCAATGCACCCTACCCCGTGGCCGATATCCGCCAGGGCAGTGCAAGTGCTTCACCCGAAGGGCTGATGGTGCTGAATGGCATCATCTACTTCAGCGCTACCACCGTAGCTTATGGCCGTGAGTTGTGCAGCTACGACCCTATAAAGCGTAAAGTAATGATGGAATGGGATACAGAGCCGGGCAGCGCCTCATCCAATCCTTATGCACTGCAGGCGGTGGGCAACCAGGTATGCTTTGTAGCGCAAACACAGGCATCGGGCAGGGAGCTGAATGTGTACGACCCGGTAAAGAAAGAACTGAACTGCTATGAGATAGTACCCGGTGCCAGCGGCAGCAATCCTATGAACCTCACCGTCCATAACGGCAAGCTATACTTCAGCGCGCAAGACCTGGTATATGGCAATGAGTTGTTTGTTTATAATGGCAGCAGCGCCCCCCTGAGGCTCACAGATATTGCCCCCGGCAATGCCCATTCCCTGCAGGCTGCTGCCTGTGGCATTGGCAATCTGGGCAGCCGCATCTATTTTGCCGGCAGCACGGGCCAGGTATATGAAAGCATGCTGTGCAGCTACGATACGGTTACACGCACTGCACATACAGATACGCTGCGCACCAATGGCAATGCAGATATCAGGGGCTTTGCCGTGTATAACAACAGGCTGTACTTTTTTGCAAAAGATAATAGCAATACCAGTTGGCTGTGGCGCACCGATGGCATTCGTGCCCCGGAAAAAATAGTACCTATGCATGCAGAGGTGGTAGGCAACCGTGTACCTATGATGGTGCATAACAACCTGCTGTATTTCTCCGGTTATGAGCCCGGCGCCACTACATCGGTGTATCGCTTCGACGATAGTAAGCTCACCAATGCTGTTTCACGCATCAGCTTTACTGCCGATGTACAATTGTACCCCAACCCCGCTACCGATGCCATTCATATATCCGTAAACACACCCGAAACGGCTAATATGCAAATAGTGCTGACAGATGCCGCAGGCAGGCAGGTAGCTCGCAGGGCGGCCTCTACACAACCCGGCACTAACACCTTTAATATATCTACAGCGCAGTTGCCTGCAGGTGTTTATTACATGGGGCTGTACGATGCCGGTGGCATTTTGCAACACAGCAGCAGGGTAACTAAATTATAAAGCAGGTGGCGGATTAATGCGGCCGCCATAGCTATACACCCGCACCTGGGTATAATTGAAAACGATGGCATCGCCATGCTCATCATGTATGGTTATCATCAGGTCGCCATCTTCATTGGGCACAAAATCGCCCGGCTGTATATCCCCGCTTTCTACCAGCTTATCTATACCGGCCTTTATCTGCTGGTCTATCCGTTGCTTATGCGCTTCCAGTTCTGCATTGTCCATACCACAAAATTAGGCATCCGCGGATATAGCTATTTACACATAATACATTTTTTGTTAACCGCTCGTTAACAGCAGCTTATGGGAACGATTTTTTCACCTGTACCGGTCAACACTTATTATCCTATTATGTGCTATTACCGTATCGTATTCATCAATAATGAGATAAAGTCTTGTAAGCCCACTGTTCAATATCCTTTTATTGATGAGCAGGACTTTTATTACCAAACCAACAACGGCCGTATTGCCTGCGGCTTACTAAAGGCCGACGATGCGCAGCAGGCACGTGCACTGGCACTACAGCGCCTCTACCAATGGCAGCAAGGCCATGCTGTAAAAGAAAAACCCGGGATATTTTCCCGGGTGCTACATCAGTAGGTAAAAAATCATGTTTGTTGTGTTTGAAAGCTTGTTTGTCTGCCCGTATCCTTATGGTAATACGTTATTGCTTGTTTGTGTTTGTTTTGTCCGCTAGAAGAATGCGTTGTGTTTGTTTGATGATGTAAAAGTAGCTGCGGCATAAAAGCGTAACAAAAAATAGCTGCGTACCACCACATTATTGGGGAGTTTACAAATTTTGTTGCCTCATATCCCTGATTTGTGGAATGGTATACGGCCTATAGGCGTGGCATAGTAATGCAACAAAGGGTAAGTACTAAAAAAACTATCCCCTTATGCATAAGAGAATCGGAAGAATTGCCAACTGCCTGTGGTTCGATAAAAACGCTTCTGAAGCCATAACCTTTTATACCTGCGTATTCAAAAATGCCCATATTGGCCGCATCAGTCATTATACCAGCGAGGGCAAAGAGATACATGGCATGGACGCAGGCTCCGTAATGACTGTTGAGTTTGTATTAGACGGCCAGAACTTTGTGGCATTGAATGGCGGGCCACATTTCAAGTTCAATGAGGCTATTTCTTTTATGGTCTATTGCGATACGCAGGAAGAAATAGATTATTACTGGAACAACCTGGCAACAGGCGGTGATGAAAAGGCACAGCAATGCGGCTGGCTGAAAGATAAATTCGGTGTATCGTGGCAGATAACACCTAACATACTCGACGATATGTTGCTGGATGCCGATAAGGAAAAAGTGAAGCGCGTAACCCGCGCCATGCTGCAAATGAAAAAACTGGATATAGCCGAATTAACAAGAGCATTTGAGGGTACACAGTAGCCAATTTCAGGTGTATCTAACGTAAAAACAAACCTATACCCGGATATAGAACTGCAATAGCAGCAGCAGTTGTTGCAGTGTACCTTTATAGTACATAATCAATGCGTATGGCCTATCAAAACAACCTTGCTAAAACACTGGGCATCGATTACCCTTTTATACAAGCACCAATGCTGGGGGTCAGCACGCCGGAAATGGCAGCAGCAGTTTCCAATGCGGGCGGACTGGGTTCGGTAGCCGTTGGCGGGCTTTCGCCCGATAAAACACGGGAACTGATCGTGGCCACACGCGCACTTACTAATAAACCCTTTGCTGTCAATCTCTTTACTCATAGCATCCCCCCTGTAGATGCACATGCTATAGATAAGATGCAGGATTTCCTGCACAGCCTATGCGCAAAGCACCACATCCCATTTGCCAAACAAGCACCCGAAAGCTTTAAACATTATACCTATGAAGACCAGCTGCAAGTGTTGCTGGATGAGCACATTCGCCTTATCAGCTTTACCTTCGGCATACCCGATGCAGAAAGTATAGAGGCATTAAAGGCCAACGGTGCATTGCTTATGGGCACGGCTACCAGCACCAAAGAGGCCATACTGTTGCAGCAGAGCAATATTGATATGATTACAGCGCAGGGTATAGAAGCAGGCGGCCACCGCGGTAGCTTTATAGATGATGAACCACTGCCGCAAATAGGCCTTGTATCCTTACTCCCACAAGTAATGGCTGCCGTCAACCTGCCGGTAATAGCCGCAGGTGGCATCAGCCGTGGCGATGTTATCCATGCCATGATGCAGCTAGGCGCCGAAGGCGTACAAGTGGGTACAGCCTTCATAGCCAGTCCCGAAAGCAAAGCCATACCTGCCTATAAAGCGGCCGTGCAGCAAGCCAATGATACGGCTACCACACTCACCCGCACCTTTTCGGGCAGGTGGGCACGCGGCATACGCAATGCGTTTATGGATGCAGTAGCAGATGCCGGCATAGATATTCCAGCCTATCCCTTCCAAAACAGCATTACTACCGCACTCCGTGCTGCTGCGCAGCAGCAAAACAATAAAGACTTCACCAACCTGTGGGCGGGCCAATCGGCCACACATGCGCTGGCATTACCTTCTGCAGAAATCTTCCTGCAATTGATAACCGAAGCGGGCTGGAAATAGAAAAAGGGCTGAAAGAATTCAGCCCTCTGTATTGTCATTTGGTTGCTACCAGTGCATGCGGGGCGCTGACCACATACAGTTGTAGTTGGGTGATAGTATTCAGTATCGTATAGTTACTATAACGTCCTACCATATCTGCAGGGGCATCCAGTGCCGTGTGTGCTACGGGTATGGGGGCTGTGCTGTGTTGTGCGTTGTATTGTTTTATTTTTTCTTTCAACTCCGACATCAGTCTTGTCCCTTTGCTATTAGCGTCCATGAATGCCGGCCCTGTATTGCCTTCTTCCATAAAGATGCCTTGTTTTTCAAAATCATGAGGCATTGCAGGCATACCTATTGCATTTTGCAGCACCAGCGATTTTATCTGCATACTGATGCGATTTATATCTGCCGCCAGCTTATCGGTATCCGTATTAGCACCTTGCATACGCTGCAACAATTGTTCGCTTTGCAGCCAGCTATACATTTTCACCTCTTGCATTCTATAGCTGGGCCTCGTATTCAGCATCAGGAATAAAAAGCCTGTTGCCGCTACCAGCATGGTGGATGTGATGATGGTATTTACCTTAGCTTCCGGCTTGCGGATACCTGTAAAAAAATAGATAGGTATCATTACAAAGAAAGACACGATAACAGTTGAAAACCATAGTACATTAGCTCCGGGCCAGTGCTGTATGGTAAACAGGCAGGCCATACAGTATAAGAGGCCGGTTATCGTAGCACTGGTCACTACCAGCTTGTCACGCTTACTACCCGATTCTTTTATTTTCAGCGTAAGCATCAGCGGCAAAAAAAGGAAGCTGAATATGCCAATGCCCAATACCAGCAATACGCCGGCACCCGGCCAATGCATCCATTTAAACAGGCTCCCGGTCACAAATGCCATTACGGATACAAGCCCGCTTACTATCATTGTTTTTCTCATTGCATAATAGTTTTTGAAGGTTAACAATTGGATGGTCTCCGCTTCTATCTCGCGCAGTTCTTTCTTGTAAAACTGCTGCACAGTTTGCCGGTAGAAGCCCTCGAAGTCGCCATCTGCTTCGAGGTTTTGCTCAATGATGCAGCAGATATGATCCAGGAGGTTCAACTGCAGGTCCTCCATTTCGATGCCATTACGTCTAATGTCATCGAGGATAAAATCTACTTGCTCGTCAGTGATGCAATACATTTTAAGCTGTTTTTACTTTCAGGTCCAGCAATAGTTTCATGGTTTCTATAAAGTCGGCCAGCTCGCTCAGTTTCTCTTTGCTCTTGCTTTTGCCGCTGGGGCTCAGGCTGTAGTATTTGCGCACGCGCTTACCTATATATTCCAGTTCGGTCACCAGCAGGCCTTCGCTTTCCAGTGCATGCAGCGTAGGGTACAGCGCCCCTTCCGATATCTGTATCTTATCAAATGTCAGTTCCTTTACCCGTTGTGTTATCTCGTAGCCATACATTCTCTTGTTATCGGCCAGCAGCTTCAGCACTATGGTTTTCAGCGTGCCTTTTATCAGTTCGGTAGAGTATATCATACTACTGTTTTAAACTTTACCATACGAAAATACATAAGATTCCGATGTATTGTACACTTAGGCAAAAATATTTTTTGTTAAAACATAAAAAAACACCCTCAAAAAAGAGAGTGTTACTATATCATAAGAGTACCTGCTTCTATTCAAATAAATCAATAGGCCATGGCTTCGCATGCTTTAGCACATTCGCCACAGGCAGCAGCACATTCGCGGCAGTGCTCATGGCTATGTTTACTGCACTCTTCGGCACAGGCCTTACATATTTCAGCACATAGGGCACACATCTTTTTCGCCAGGCTGCTACCCATACTCATCAGTTGTGCTGCGGCGTAGCACACGGTGGCGCATTCCATATCCAGTTGTATGCATTTTGCCATCATCTTCGTGTCTTCTTCCTGCAGGCAAGAGGCGGCACAATGGTTGCAGATAGCCGCACATTTCAGGCAGGCTTCTATACACTCTTTAAATTCATGATAACCCATAGCACTTATATTTTGTTGGTGAATGATCTATCTCATTAATGACGGATAAATACGCAGGTACACCTGCGCAGCCATGGGGGTGCTGCCATATAGGGTTTTCAGTTTTTCATCGGGCAGGTATACAGATGCCTGCGCGCCGCCCGCTACGCGCACTATTTTCGTTTGCCACATATCATATGCTGCGCCCAGTGTCAGTGCATTTACAGCGTATACATCATGGTGCCCGTATATGGTTTCATCCAGCGCCAGTTCTTCTGCACTCTTCTGCACCCATTCGTACCGGCCATATACATTCACACGGTTCATAGCGTAGGCAGCTTCTGCCAGCACGGCATGCTCGCCATCTTGCCCGTTTGTTTTGTTCATACCCCACAGCACGGTAGCATTCAAAAAATTCTTATCACTAAAACGATGGCTGTATATAGCTGATGCCGTCGTACGGTTTACATCTTCATTGCCATGCAATACTTCCGGGCTTTTTACATACCCATGCGATGCCTGCAACGACCATTCTTTAGTAGGGTTGTAGGATATACGCCCGCTCCACGAATCGAAACGCGGCTTGTCGAAGTTGAACCTGTCTTCATCCGGCTCACGCCCGGTGAACGATGAGGCTTCCAGTTTCACTTTATCATAGCGCACACCCAGCGTGGCTACCCCAAAGGTGATGTGTGTACCATCGTTCCAATGATGGCTCAGCGGTGCATCGGGGTTAGGCAATGCTGAAGGCCGGTGCATAAAAGCTACGGAACCCAATGCAGGCTCGCCCGGGTAACCTATGTAGGCAAATACATCTACCTTCTTGCTAAGGGCTTGCGTATAGCCTATTGATAGTTCAGAGAACAGGTCGTGCGGGTGCTGCCTGTCTATCAGCGGCCTGTCCTGCCATGTCTCCCCTGTCTGGAACAATAGCGGGTAGCCGCTGCCACCTGCTATCGCAGCATCCAGCGATAGCATGGCGCTGAAGCGGAAGAGGCCATTACGCCCCACTTTGCGTTGTCCCATACCCATCAGCCAATTAGGCGCATCCCACTTAGCGGCACCACGGCGGCCGGCATTAAATACATCCTGGTTATTGTAGCGCACAAATACATTGCCATGCAGCATGTACATCCATTTGCGGCTGTGCAGCATATAGCCATACATGGGCGATGCATCGGGAAGCCACGCTGTACCGGAACCGTTACGGTTCATAGGTAGCTGCAATGAAAAAGCATGGCTCATATTGGCCATGTCTTTCATATCGTGCTGATGGTGAGCAGGTGTATCCGCTTGCTGCTTTGCAGGCATGGGCATTTCATGATGCTCATGTTGTGCATAAGCCGTAATATTTGCTATGGCAATAGCTGCTGTGAACAATAGCTTCTTCATATACTTTTATTTTCACAACAAAACTATGCCCTGCGCGCGGCAGCATTGTTACACAATTCTTATCATCGCTTATATAATCCTGCTTTATGCAGGCGCATATTCCAGCAATACAATACCGCTTTTAAATACCCGGCTGCCTGTAAGCCGCAGTTCTACATCATGTTGTACATTATAGAATATCGGGGTACCTGCTTTTAAAGCTACCGGGTCTATCATTACCTGGTAGCCGTCTATCAGCCCAGCATCTGTTAGCTGCGATACCAGGCTGCCACTACCCAGTATGGTGATGTCCCTGTCGGATGTTTCTTTCAGTTGGCGCACAGCTGTTACCAGGTCGGTATTGATGATGGTGGTATTAGCCCAGTCTGCCTGTTGCAATGTATTGGATACTACATACTTCTTTGCCTTGTTCATGCCTTTGGCCGTACCGGGATACATTTCCGCAGCCATTGGTGTAGGCCAGAAGCCGGCCATCATTTCATAAGTCACCCTGCCAAACAGTAATGCGTTTTCATGCTTCAGGTTGTTGTCCGAAAACTGCTCTTCTTCACCACCTTGTTCATGGTGATGCCAGTCTATGCCATTGCTGGCATCTTTATAATAGCCGTTTAGCGAAAGGAAGTTGTAAACAGATAGTTTTATCATAAGTAGTTTATGTTTACTGTAAAGCTATCATCTAACAAGTATACCGCCGGGGTGTAGGTGCGACAAAAAAGAGGTGGAAATTGGGCGTGTGGTAATAAGGCGGAAACTATTTCACAATAGTGAATTGCAATACGCGTTCGGTACGGCCTATGCGCATGCGCAGCATATATACACCCGATGCAGCATCCACAGAAATATCATGCTTGAAATGGCGGTTCTTACTTTCAAATTCGCCTTCGGCAATAATGCGCCCCAATGAATTGATAATTTCGTACGCCACTTTATCATCCGTTGCCAGGTCGGCCCTTAATGTAAAATTGCCATTATTAGGATTGGGATATAATACAAACACCGACTTGCCCAGCCCATCGATATTCACAATAATAATAGTCGATGTGATGCAACCATTATAGTGCGCATTTACAATATAGCTGCCGCGTTGTGCTGGTATTACCCCGTATATAGTATCGTTCTGCTTTTCTGAATAAAAGCCATCGGGCCCTGTCCAGCTGTAGGTAACACCCGGCGTGCTGCAGGTAGCGCTCAGGTACAATGTATCGCCCTGCATTAGTGGGCTATTGCTGAATGCCTCAGGCATGGCAGCTCTTTCTTTTACATCTACTTTAATGCTATCGCGCAGCGATGTACATGATTTTGCGGTGGCGGTAACATAATAATACCCGGCATCAGCAAATCCCATTTTTCGTTTAGCGGTTTGCCCTTCAGCCATATAGCCACCGGGGCCGTACCATTTATAGGTGGCGCCGGCTGCATCTGTTTCAGCCGTCAGTTCCAATGTTGCCGCTTCACACACAGGCGTGTTGCCCGATATATTTTTTATAACAGGCAA
>DASWWE010000028.1:0-4914 GCA_036406055.1 Flavipsychrobacter sp.
GGCGATATGGTTTCATCCAGCTGCGCGTATTCCTGCGATGTACATGTTTTACATGCCTGGAACAGGTGGTTCAAACCCGGTAGTTCTTCCGTCTCCCATTTTTTACTTTTACTCTTCATCAGCGCCTGGCGGATGCCTTCCAGGTTGGGCTTCGCCAGCACCTGTATGTCTTTCTCCCCATTCAGCGCCAGCACCTTGCACGATAGTCTTTGCAGGTAGGGCTGCGGGTCTGCCTTCATAAAATAGTTATACCACTTATTCTCATACACCTTTGCAAATTCATCTATCATTTGCTGCGCTGCCTTCTCATCTGTTATGCCCACCGCGTCTTGCGATGTTTTAGGCACCGCCTTCTGCCAGGCACCTAACGCTTGCTGCATCCTATTGCGTGCTTCCTGCGTGCTGTTAGCAGTAATAATCACCTGCTCTACACTGCGGTATAGTTTTATATAATCATTTACCACAGCCTCATCCAGCCCGCTGCTTTTCAGTACAGCCGCATTCTGGTCTTCCATCAATTCCGTTATCTTCACGCCCGGCCCGGCCAGCAATACTATGAAGTCAATGTCCTTGCGTTCACTCGCCACCATAGGTGCTATCATGCCACCTTCGCTGTGCCCTAATATGCCTATTCGTTTTGCATCTACCTCTTTGCGTGTTTTCAGGTAATCTATTGCTGCACCGGCATCTTTTGCAAAGTCTGCTGTAGTAGCATTGCTGCGGTCGCCTGTTGTTTGCCCTACGCCACGGTCATCCACACGCAGCACCACATACCCGCGATTGGTCAGGTAATCTGCTATCACTGCAAATGGCTTATGCCCCATTATCTCTTCATCCCTGTTCTGCGGTCCCGACCCGGTTACCAACAGTACAGCCGGATATTTCCTATCTATCATCTTAGGCATGCTGATGGTAGCGCCATAGCTGATGCTTTTATCTGCATTGGTAAAAGTGACATCTTCACTGGTATATGTAAATGGTGGCTTCGGTGTTTGTGGCTTTACGATTTCTGTAGGCGTCGCTGTTTTCTTCAGTTCCAGCGGCAGGCTCATACCACTTTGCTTAAACACGCCTGCTATGGCCATATTATCATACTTGCCGGCATAGGTGATGCCAATATTGCTCATATCAATGAACACGCTATCGGCTGTAGACGTAATACTCGATACAGGTATGCCGGTTACCTTCTGGTCAGGACTATCCATCGTTCCGCTTAGTTTGCCATTGGCTTCTTGTATGCGAAACACGAGCCTTAGTTCCTGCCCTACATTCATACTGCCTTCCCAGGCACCTACTAGCGGGCTCTGCGCATTTGCATTTGCACCTATAGCCACCGCCAGCAATGTTGCGAATAATCTCGTCATATCTATTGGTTTTTATTTTTAGCTTTTTTGAATAAAATAAAAGAATACAAATAAGGCACAATGACCATGATAGCCACGATACCCATCATTACAATGGCAGTCACCTCCGGCTTGCACATCAATGCCAGGATGAATATGGTAAGCCCGCCGCCAAACCATACATGGCTGGCCAGTTGGTGTGTTTGCTTCCAATTGTCTTCATCATTCAGCGCCCACGGTGTGCGGATGCCTGCAAAATAGTTGGGCTTCAGGTTATGCATATAATTGCCTATGAAGGCCAGCAATAGCCCTACTAAAGGGATAATTGCTTTTTCGCCTATGCTGCCACCTCCTGTTTTGGCATCTGTTATGATGACTGAGGTGAGTGCTGTGAGAAACAGGCTTACGCCTAATGCCAGTTTTTCCATAGGGCCTTTATGGCCAGCCTGGGCACGCTTGGGGTCTATCTTATGTATGTTCACCATCAACAGGTAAGTACCCAGGTTTACACCTGTCAAAGTAAGTATAGCTGTCAGCATTTCAGCTTTATCTCCATAGCGATCTATTTCGCCGCGCATATTATAATGCATTGGCACCGTATCCGCTATATCATTCCATACTATCCACAGGTACAATAGCGGCAGCAGTATCACCATGCCCACGGCTATGTGCTTAAATGAACGAGCGTTTCCCATCTGCTGCTGTTTTAGTTTTTTTTGACAATGGTTTTAGTTGCATAGCCCATTTCAGAAACTCCCCTACCACCGTCGTATTCAGCGAATAGTTGATGAACTGGCCCTGCTTTTCAGCGGTCACCAGTTCTGCTTGCTTCAGTATATCCAGGTGGTGCGATATGCTGGGTTTCGATATATGGAAGTGGTCGGCAATATCGCCTGCCGTCATATCCTTCTCCTTCAGCAGTTCCAGTATATCCCGTCGTGTCTGGTCGTTCAGTGCTTTAAATAACTTGTCCATTTTTGTTTAGTTATTTAGACAAATATCTAAATAATAACTGGATAATACAAATAAAGAAAGGGCCCGCGAATGCGAGCCCTCCTTACTAACCAAATATTTGTAAATAAAATATTAATTCAAAAATACAGTGCGGCTTTTAAAAAGTCAACCCCTTTTATGCTACAGTTTCTTTAGCATTCACATATTCAAGGGCTTTGTTTACCAGGTTTTTAGATCCTATGAATATAGGCACGCGCTGGTGCAGTTCCGTAGGCATCACGTCCAGCACATTCTCTTTACCGGTACTGGCTACACCACCGGCAGCTTCTACCAGGAAGGCCATCGGGTTGCATTCATATTGCAGGCGCAGCTTGCCATTGGCATTGCTTTTATCGGCAGGATACAGGAAAATACCGCCTTTTATCAGGGTACGGTGCATATCTGCCACCATAGAGCCTATATAGCGGTGCGAGTATGGGCGCCCTTCTTCCTTATTGCTTTCCATGCAATGGTCCAGGAAGCCTTTGATGCCATCATCATACTTGCAGGTATTGCCTTGGTTTATCGAGTATATTTTGCCTTTTTCAGGGCATTTCATATTCGGGTGGCTCAGGCAGAATTCACCTATCGATGGTTCCAGCGTAAAACCATTCACACTCAGCTTGGTGGCATATACCATCATGGTGCTGCTGCCATATATCACATAGCCCGCAGCCATCAGTTTATTACCCGGCTGCAGAAAGTCTTCTTTGGTGCAAGGGCTGCCCAGCGGGCTCACCCTGCGGTAGATAGAAAAAATAGTGCCTATCGGGGCATTTACATCTATGTTCGATGATCCGTCCAGCGGGTCGAAAAGCACTACATATTTAGAATTTACCGAATACTCATCTCCAAAGCAAATAAAATCATCATTTTCTTCCGATGCTACACCTGCGCAGTCGTTACTGTTGCGCAGTATGTTTATCAGGGTTTCATCGGCATATATATCCAGCTTCATTTGCTCTTCGCCCTGTACATTGGTAGCGCCGTGCTTGCCCAGTATATCTACTAGCCCGGCTTTCAGCACCTGCTTGTTTATCAGTTTACAAGCCAGCCCTATATCACGCAGCAGTGCCGACAACTCACCTGTAGCCTGGGGAAATTTCCTCGTTTCCTGGATAGTGAACTCGTCCAGGGTCATTAACTTTTTGGGATTCATTAATATGCAGATTTATACTTCTGCAAATTTAACTCAAAACCTGCTAATAGGCTAAGAATTAACTATATTCATCCTTTCGTATTATAACATATAGAACCTACCTTTGCCCAACATTTTTTAACCCCCGAAGGCTCATGGTACAGTACTTCAAAAATATCAACCGCCAGACGCTGGAAATACAGCAACCCGAGGGGGCGAACTGGGTGAATGTAACACCCCCTTTCCAGGAAAACGAGATCGATAACCTTTCGCGCACGCTTACCATCCCCCGCGATTTACTTACAGATACGCTGGATATTGAAGAACGCGCGCGCTACGAGATAGAGGACGGCGTAAAGCTCATTATCCTGAAAACACCGGTGGAGAACCAGTCGCTGAATGAAAGCGATGCTGATTATGTAACCATTCCTATTTCCATCATTATTAACGAGCGCAACCAGCTGGTAACGGTAAACTCTTTCGAGAATGTGGCCATCCGCCGCTTCCTCAATACGTTTGCCAAACGCCACCCGGAACGCCCCAATATGATGGTGCTGAAGATATTTGAAAAGGTGGTGATGGACTTCATGGAGGTACTGAAGGAAATAAACCACCGCCGCAATATATTGGAGCAAAAACTGTACGATAGCAATCGTAACGAAGAGCTGCTATACCTGATGCGGGTACAAAAAAGCCTGGTATATTTTGTTACCGCCCTGCGTAGTAACGAATTATTGCTGATGAAAATGGAACGCACCAACTTTCTCAATTGTGATGAGGAAGAACGCGAGTTCCTTGCCGACCTGGTGGTAGAGTTCAGCCAGGCCCTTGAGATGGCGAATACCTATACCAACATCCTTATTAGTACCATGGATGCATTTGCCAGCATCATCAACAATAATATGAACCTGGTCATTAAACGCCTCACCAGTATCACCATCATGATATCCATACCTACGCTGATAGCCAGCCTCTTTGGTATGAATGTGGAGATACCTTTCTCACACGGTGCGCATAGCTTCTACCTGCCCATACTTATAGCCATACTGGCTTCGGTAATAGTGGTATTTTATTTCAATAAAAAGAAATGGTTTTAAATATGCAGCTGCCCTCGCATTTCAATGTCAGGGTATATGGCATATGGCTGCACGATGGCAATGTATTGGTAAATGAAGAGCTGATACGTGGCCGCAAAGTCATAAAGTTTCCCGGTGGCGGGTTGGAATTGGGCGAAGGCATTACCGATGGACTGATGCGTGAATGGCGGGAGGAACTGAACTTGGATATACAGATACTGCAACACTACTACACTACCGATTTTTTCCAGCGCAGCGCATTCGATGATTCACAGGTCATAAGCATATATTATCTCGTGCAGGGCGGCGACCCGTTGGCAGCCATTACAAATAATGAAGTAAACGAACGTACCTATTGGATGCC
>DASWWE010000029.1:0-18696 GCA_036406055.1 Flavipsychrobacter sp.
GTCATGATACAAGGGTAAAAAATTATGCCCAGAACCAGCCTATCATTAGCTAATTAGTACTTTAACACAAAAGAAAATGGCCGATACATAGTATCAGCCATTTCAGTTTATTATGATAAGCTCTGTTAAAACGTTAGCTTATTTTACTTCTTCGTATTCAGCATCTGCTACGTTGCCATCATTGTGTGCGTCGGCAGTTTGTTGCGTTTGGTCACCACCTTCTGCACCTGCCTGTTGCTGTGCATTGTAGATGTGCTGACTGGCAGCCTGCCATGCATTGTTCAGTTCTTCAGCAGCTTTGTCTATACCATCCATATCTTCTGCTTTATGCACTTCTTTCAGTTTTGCAACTGCAGCTTCGATAGTAGCTTTTTCAGCATCAGGTATTTTATCGCCGTATTCTTTCAGTTGTTTTTCTGAATTGAATACAAGGCCATCTGCCATGTTCAGCTTTTCAACACGCTCACGCACTTGTTTATCCGCTTCTTCATTCGCCTTCGCTTCATTCTTCATTTTTTCGATCTCGTCTTTGCTAAGGCCGCTACCAGCTTCGATACGGATGTTTTGTTGCTTACCGGTGCCTTTGTCTTTTGCGGTAACATGCAGGATACCGTTAGCATCGATGTCGAAGATAACTTCTACCTGTGGCACACCGCGTGGTGCGGGTGGAATACCATCCAGGATAAAGCGGCCCAGTGATTTATTCTGGTTCGCCATTGGGCGCTCGCCTTGCAGTACGTTGATCTCAACGCTTGGCTGGTTATCGCTGGCTGTAGAGAATACTTCGCTTTTCTTGGTAGGAATTGTTGTGTTAGACTCTATCAGTTTGGTCATTACACCACCCATTGTTTCGATACCCAAGCTCAGTGGAGTAACGTCCAGCAGCAGTACATCTTTTACATCACCAGTCAGTACCCCGCCTTGTATAGCAGCACCTACTGCTACCACCTCATCCGGATTTACGCTTTTGTTTGGTTTTTTACCAAAGAATTTCTCAACTACTTCCTGCACTTTAGGTATACGCGTACTACCACCTACCAGTATTACTTCGTCAATATCAGAAGGATTCAGGCCTGCATCTTTCAATGCTTTACGGCAAGGCTCCAGCGTACGTTCTACCAGGCTATCTGCCAGTTGTTCAAATTTAGCACGGCTCAGTTTGCGCACCAGGTGTTTAGGCACACCATCTACCGCTGTAATATATGGCAAGTTGATCTCTGTTTCCTGAGAAGAAGACAGTTCGATCTTAGCTTTTTCAGCGCTTTCTTTCAGGCGTTGCCAAGCCATCGGGTCTTTGTGCAGGTCTATGGCTTCATCTTTCTTAAACTCTTCAGCCAGCCAGTCCATTATTACTTTATCAAAGTCGTCACCACCCAGGTGCGTATCACCGTTCGTAGATTTTACTTCAAATACACCGTCGCCCAGTTCCAGTACCGATACGTCGAAAGTACCACCACCCAGGTCGAATACGGCTATTTTGCTGTCTTTGTGTTGTTTATCAAGGCCATACGCCAGTGCGGCTGCTGTAGGCTCATTGATGATACGGCGTACATTAAGGCCGGCAATCTCGCCTGCTTCTTTAGTAGCCTGACGTTGTGCGTCGTTAAAGTATGCCGGTACGGTAATTACCGCTTCTTTTACTTCCTGGCCCAGGAAATCTTCAGCTGTTTTCTTCATTTTCTGAAGGATCATAGCTGATATTTCTTGCGGTGTATACATACGGCCTTCAATATCCACGCGCGGCGTGTTATTGTCGCCTTTTACAATTTTGTAAGAGTTATGCGTCATCTCGCCAGTAACCTCGTCATAACGGCGGCCCATATAGCGCTTTACCGACATGATGGTATTCAGCGGGTTAGTGATAGCCTGGCGCTTGGCCGGATCACCTACTTTGCGCTCGCCATTCTTCAAAAATGCTACTACCGAAGGGGTAGTACGGCGACCTTCGTCGTTCGCTATCACTACCGGCTCATTACCTTCCATAACAGCTACGCAAGAGTTGGTAGTACCTAAGTCAATGCCAATGATTTTTCCCATAATTATTATTTGTTATAAATGTTGTGTTGTTTACAGTTGTAAGAATCTATTTTCAATATGCATGCCATCGCCAGTATTTCTGAAATAATGTCAGCCATACTGTCAAACTGAAACAAAAATGCCTTAATGAACTAACATTAAGGCATTTGATATGTGTTTTTGGATGAAATATTGTCAAATTATTCGTCACTACGGCCTTGTATATTCATGCTTAAAGTTACAGGGTTCACTTTCAATGAATCTATAGTAATGGCTTCGATAGGTACATTTCTATAAGTTCTCAGTGCCCTTGAACCTATAAGGCCTAATACGTTTTCGCCACGCATATTGGTATAGTTAGGTTTTATCTGGTCTCCCAAAAGCCCGCTGCCTTGTGCAATTTGTACTTGTTGGTAATTATATATCTCATTGCTGCTTACATAAACAAACAGGTCGCAGCTATCTACATATCGCTGAACATTTGCCCCTGCAGGGCCAAATGAGCTTGCAATGAATGAATAGATGGCTGTTGTAGGCACTGAAACCTTAAACTGGCCGGCAGAAGTAACCGCTGCATTTGCGTAGGTATAATCTGCACTAAGGCGTTTCTTCTCACCCGTAGCGGCATTTTTTTCTACTATGTGGAACCTGATGATACTTTCTAACAATTTGCCATTGCGAGGTACGCGGCCGCTCAGCTCATATGTGGCATTGTTTGTGGTCTTTGAAAAGCTTACCTGGTAGTTCGCATTTGTGAAATCCCTGATATAGAAGCTGTTCGGGTCGTTATTTTTATTGCTGTTTACAACATAAAATACATCCGATGAGTCTGTACGGCCTGTATTATTGTTCTTAACAACTACGCGATATTTAAGAAATGCATTCAGAGAGTCGCCTGCAGGCAGTTTCAGCTTATATGCATAGTGGGGATTCGTAAAAAAGCCCTGGCTGCCGGCAGCATCTTTCGGATAACCCTCCAGCGCCATATCTACACGATACATATCAAATGTTCTGTTGACTATCTGGCTGGCGGGATCATCGTTTTTATATTCCTTCATCACTACCTCGATATTCTTATAGTAACTTGAATCCGCTATTTGCGCCATTTCAATAGCGCTTTTATTCTCATCCAGAAAAGCCTTCTCTACTCTTATGTAATGAGCTGTGTCATCACGATTGAGAACGCCGTATGCTACGGTTATGTCTTTATATGGGGCGGCTACATCAAAATCTTCATTACAAGCGCCTAAAAAAAGGCCTGCGGTAACAAGAGGAAGCAGTATTTTTTTCATTTTATTGTTATAGAACCTTAGGTAGTTGGCAAAGATAACCTAATACTTGTAAGTTTCGTTTGGTAGGTCATTTATGATACAAAATTGACATTTCTCATTAATGCCGTTGTGATTAAAAATATGTGTGCAAAGAGTGAAAAAGAATACAGAGAAATGGCTGCATACATTGCTGTAACTACAACATATTAAAAACACCGGTGAAAAAACGGGTGTTTTTTGTCGAAAATCCTTTTTATGTTTGCAATACATTAGAAGGACAACACAAAAACTTACTTATCAACATTATAACCGGTTTTGTTTCCGGATGCGCTGAAGAGAGAACGCACAAATACACTAACGTATTAATATATATCATAAAAATATTTTACAGCCCAGCACCTGCTGTGCCCATTCACTGTCAGAACAAACCGGTAACATTAGCTACCGGTTTTTTTATTTCTATGAAAATAGCTGGTTATCTTTGTTTGACGTTTTTATGGGTTCCTATAGTATTGGTGAGGCAATTAATCTGCTAATGCAGAAGTCGGGCTGGAAGCCCAAGGTGAATGAACTGCGCCTGCGGCAGGAGTGGGAGGCTATAGCAGGCAAAACCATTTCTAAATACACCCGTAACCTGTATCTGAGCGGTACTACCCTGACTATTTATACAGATGTTGCTCCGCTGAAGCAAGAGTTACTCTTGGGTAAGGAACAACTGGCAGCGCGTATCAATGAGTATTTTGAAGAGCGTGTGGTAGAAGATATTGTAATAAAATAATCAGAAAACTTTTTTCAGTTCAGACAAGCAACTTACTTCATATGTGGGTTTGTGCTTGTGAGCTTTTTTAGCAGGGTTGAAATAAACCTGGTCCCAACCGGCATAGAAAGCCCCCAATATGTCTATATCCAGGGCATCGCCTACCATAATACTTTCATCGCACATGGCACCTGTAGCCTTCAGTGCATAATTGAATATTTCTGCATTCGGCTTTATGCTCTGGCTTTTTTCGGAAGTGATCACTTCTTTAAAATAGCCTGCAATGCCTGAATAGTGCATTTTTTGCCATTGCGTAGCCTCAAAACCGTTGGTAATGAGATGTAAGGTGTACTTATCCTTGCAATGCTCCAACAGTTCTTTTGCAAAAGGCATCAATACAGTTTGTGTAGGCAGTATTTCAAGGTAAGCCTCGCTCATTTCATGCGCCAGCGGCGTATTCCCTATTTTAAAGTCCAACAATGTAAGCCAGAAGCGTTTCCACCTCAATTCCTCGCGCTTTATAAACCCATTCCTGAAGCGTGCCCATAGTTTTTCATTATGTACATCATACGCTGCTGCAAATGCTTCGAAATCGGTGATGCCATACTGCGGCAGGTTATACTCTGCAAATACCTGCTGCAGTGTATTGGCAGAGTTTTGCTGAAAATCCCACAGGGTGTGGTCCAGGTCGAAGAATAAATGTTTATAAGCTTTGCCCATTGCCCGTCAGCTCTAAATATAAAAAGCCACCCTTTTCAATAAGGATAGCTTTTTAAGGTGTTTAAATGCAAAAATTACTTTTTGCGATGGTATATTTTGTCTTCGAAAAATTCGTTGGTAGCTTGCAGTGCAGGGTTTGCCATGCGCTCATAGATACGTGATATTTCGATTTGTTCTTTGTTTTCGTGAATTTCTTCCAGGTTATCTGCATGGCTTGAAAACTCATCCAGTTTGCGGTGCAACTCCTCTTTCATTGTAACTGAAATCTGGTTAGCACGTCTGGCCATAACAACGATAGACTCGTACAGATTGCCTGTCCTGTTCTTTATTGCCACTACATCACGGGTTTCCACCATTGGGTTAACCGCTGCCATTGCCCTTTTATTTGTGCTCATTGCGTATTTTATTTATAGAATTATTTGCTAAGGTATAATATTTTTCCGCGTCGCGAAGATACTTAGAATTTGGATAACCGTCAACTAGTTCCTTATAAGCATTCAGGGCGGCTGCATAGCGCTCTTCCTGCTTTTCCCTGATGCTTTCATTAGCATACTTGTACCAGGAGCGTACTACCATATATTGGTAGTAGTCGCTTCTTGCAGATTCTGGGAAATTGCGCATAACCTGCTTGTAAGATATGCTGGCAGCTTTAAACTGGCCTATGTTATAATAAAGCTTGGCTGCAGAAGCATCTTTTTCCTCCAGTTTGCCGCGGCATTCATCTATATATTTATTGGCCTCTTCCAGCCTTTTAGAGTTAGGGTGCGTATTGATAAAAGATTGTAATGCCTCCATGGCTTTTTCTGTATTTGTCTGCTCCAGGGATGGTTTGGGCGACATTTTATACAGGCACAGGCCATACATAAACTCTACCTCTTCGGCTTCCTTGCTGGTGGGAAAGAAGTCGAGATAGTTTTTAAAGTGGTATGAGGCAGATAAATAGTCTTTCATATTGTAAAAAGAATACGCATAACGATAATACATCGGCTCATAATTGCGCGTGTTTTTCATTACGGGTATCAAAGACTCATATAGGCTATTGGCATGCTGCCATTGCTTTTTATCATAAAACTCATTGGCTTTAGCCAATTTGTAATTGATGTCTTTGCTTTTCAGGGCTTTTTCATAACCACTGCAAGCGCTAATGGTAATCAATACCAGCAGCAGGAGCGTATTTCTTAAGCGTATTGGCATAAGGGCTGCAAAAATAGCGAATGTATGGGGGTTTGCATAATTTATGAGCTAAAAGACTGTTAAAACCATGATTTGCAGCTATTTCACAGGTTATCCACATTTATCAACATGTTTTTAACACCTAGTTATTCAGAATGTGTTGAAAATAGCATCAAAGCCCATACTGGCAAACGTTTTGGCAACATATGCTTTTGTGGAAAAATATGTCCGTTTTTGTTTAAGTAGAATCGTGGGAAAATGTGTTATTTTGTGTCAAGAAAGGTGAAAATACTCTCAATCCTCGCATGGTAAGTTTTTTCGGAGAATATGAAGTTTCGGTTGACGCAAAAGGGCGCTTTTTAGTGCCCGCATCGTTGCGTAAACAGATACCGGAGGGTACCGAAGAGGTATTTGTGATGAACAGAGGTATTGAAAACTGCCTGAACATGTACCACATCAGCATGTGGAAAGCACTGACAGGCAAATTGAACACCATGAATGATTTTGATGATGATGTGCGTGAATTCAAGCGTGTGATTATGGATGGGGCCACAATGATAGAACCGGATAGTGCAGGGCGCATCCTGATGCCAAAATCACTGATGGAATATGCAGATATCAAAAAAGACATGGTTTTGGTATCGCTCGGTAATAAAATAGAGCTGTGGGATAAAGATACTCATAAAGAATACATGAATAAGCGCCGGTCGAACATAAAAGACCTGGCTAAGAAAGTGGGCGGTGGTGTTAACCTGTTTGAAAATCTGTAAAGAATATGGCGGGTGACACTTTTTACCACACAACAGTTTTTTTAAAGGAAGCGGTTGACGGATTGGCGATAAAAGAGGATGGTGTATATGTGGATGCAACATTTGGCGGCGGCGGGCATAGCAGGGAGATATTAAGCAGGTTGGGGGCCAATGGTAAATTGATAGCTTTTGATCATGATGCGGATGCCTGGAGGAATAAGCCCGATGATGCGAGGTTGGAACCGGTAACGGAAAACTTCAGGTATATCAACCGTTTTTTGAGGCTGCATGGTTATAAAGAGGTAGATGGCATCTTGGCCGACTTAGGCGTAAGTTCTTTTCAATTCGATACTGCAGAGCGTGGGTTTTCTATACGGTTTGATGGTCCGCTGGATATGCGGATGGATAAGCGGATGGAAATGACAGCGGCAGATATACTGAAAACATATAGTGAAGTGCAATTGCACAAGCTGTTTGAGCAATATGGAGAAGTGCGGAATGCAAAGCAGCTGGCAAAGCATATAGTAGATAACCGGAATAAGGGCGGGCTGGATAGCATAGAGTCTTTGAAAGCGATGATAGCGCCTGTGATGCGTGGGTTGCCTAATAAGTACCTGGCGCAGATGTTTCAGGCGCTGCGGATAGAGGTGAATGATGAGATGGGGGCGCTGAAGGAGTTTCTGGAACAGGCTACGAAAAGCCTGAGGCTTGGTGGAAGGTTGAGCATCATCACCTTTCATTCATTGGAAGACAGGCTGGTGAAACAGTTTATGAAGAAAGGAACCTGGGAGGAAGATGTGGTGGATGTATTTGGTAGGTCGGAACATAAGCCGGTATTAAAGCCGGTAAATAATAAACCTATAGAGCCTACAGAAGAAGAAGTAAAAAATAACAACCGTGCACGCAGTGCGCGGCTAAGAATAGCAGAGAAGATAGCATGAGTACGGATGCAAATATTGCAGCAGAGCAGGAAGTAACCCCGGTGCAGCGTGTAAGAAACGACTGGAAAACGCTGGTGGAGAAAGTGTCTTACAAAGCTATCGTAAACAATGTGCCATTTCTGGCTTTTGTGGCCCTGCTGTGTGTGTTGTACATCAACAATACACAGCACGCTGTAGAAATACAACGGGAGCTGAACAAGCAGAACAAGACGCTGAAGGAACTACGCTGGAAATATATGGATATCAAAACCCAACTGATGTATACGCGGATGGAAACGGAAGTGATAAAGAAAGCATCAGCGCTGGGATTGAAGCCAATGGAATTGCCGGCATACACGGTTTCTATAGATAGTACAAGCGTTAAACCATAATAATACAAACCTGTTAGTTGAATATAAAGAAAGACATACGGTTTAGGGTGTATGTGGCCTTTTCGTGTATCTGCGTGCTGGGTATCGCTATCATATTGAAAGCTGCCGCCATTCAGATAAATGAAGGTCCGGAGTTGCGTAGGATGGCGAAAGAGATGCATACGCGTACCACCCTGCTGCCTGCCGAACGCGGTAATATATATACCGAAGGCGGACAACTGCTATGTTCTTCTATTCCGCAGTTTGACGTGCATATCGATTTCTCGGTAATACAGAAAGATACTTTTAATAAATATGTAGATACCCTGTCTGAGTGCATCAGCGAACTGTTTGGTGACGCACCGGCATCGGCATATAAGAAGCAATTGATGGCTGGCTTTAAAAAGCAGTCGCGTTATTGGTTGTTGTGTAAGAACCTGCCGTACTATCAGTATCAATCGCTGCGTAGCTTCCCGATATTCAATAAAGGGAAACGCCGTGGTGGTTTTATAGAAGACCCGCGCATCAAACGTATAAACCCGTATGGTATGCTGGCCTACCGCACCATAGGCCTGTGGCGTGAAAACAGCCAGACGATAGGTATGGAAAAAACCTATGATACGGTGCTGAATGGTGAGAATGGCAGCAGGGTAGAACAAAAGGCAACAGGTGGTGTATGGGTGCCGGTAGAAGGATCGGAAGTAGATGCACAAAACGGTAAAGACCTGGTAACGACATTGGATATAGGCATACAGGATGTGGCAGAGCATGCCATGCTGAGTGTGCTGCAGCAATATGAGTGCCTGTATGGCACTTGTATAGTAATGGAAGTGGAAACAGGCAAAATACGTGCATTGGTAAACCTGGGCCGCCAGAAGAATGGTACGTACTGGGAAGATTTCAACTACGCTATGATACCCACAGAGCCCGGCTCCACCTTTAAACTGGTAACGCTGCTGGCTTTATTGAAAGATAAATACATCAACATCAATGATAAGGTGAATGCGCAGGGTGGTGTAATGAAATTTGGCAGGCTGACACTGCGCGACTCTCACCTGGGCTTGGGTGTGCTGAGTATTAAAGACGCATTTGCACATTCATCGAATGTGGCCATGGCGAAACTGGGCTACCAGTATTATGGTTCTAAACCGGAAAAATATATAGAGCATTTACACGACCTGCACTTGAATGAACGCACGGGTATAGACCTGGCCGGTGAACGTAAACCATTGGTAAAAACGCCTAAGAGTAAAAGCTGGAGTGCTACCACGCTGCCCTGGATGGCCTATGGATATGAGATACAGATAAGCCCGTTGCACACATGCATGGTATATAATGCTGTGGCTAACAATGGTAAGATGATGCGCCCTTATCTGATAAGTGAAGTAAGGGAGTACGGCAAAGCTGTAAAAAAAATCAAGCCTAAAGTAGTTGAAGAGTCTATAGCCGATTCATCTACCATCAGGCAACTGAAAGAGTGTATGCGCGAGGTGGCGGTGAGCGGTACGGCTAAACACATACAAGGTCCGTTCTACCACATCGCCGGTAAAACAGGTACAGCGCAGGTGGCAGATAAAGGCATTAAATATAGTGATGGTGTTTACCAGGGTTCATTTGTAGGGTATTTCCCGGCAGAGAAGCCGAAGTATACGATAGCAGTAGTTATCAGGACAAAGCCACACTCTGGTGCTTACTATGGTGGTACCATAGCTGCGCCGGTATTCAGGATGATAGCAGACAAAGTATTTGCTGGCAGTAAGGGATGGGATGGACCGCTGGATAGTATTGCCATGCTCAATAAGAACATTATCCCGGCAAAACTGGCAGGCGTAGGCAGTTATAATGTAATGCTGCGTGCATTGGGTAAGCAGGCACAATTTGAAACAAATGAATATATAGGCCAGTTGGTGGCAGACTCGAATAAAAACGTGTATGTGAAGCCGGCTAATATATATAAAGGACAAGTACCGGACGTAAATGGCCTGGGCTTGAAAGATGCTGTATACCTGCTGGAAAAAGAGGGGTTGCAAGTGACAGTGAGAGGCAAGGGTAAAGTGCAAATGCAATCGATAGCGCCGGGAACAAAAATCGTAAAAGGACAATCTATAACACTGCAACTGAGCTAATGCCACTGTTGAAAGACATATTATCTGCTATTGAACCGCTGAAAGTGGTAGGAAGTGATAGTGCAGAAGTATCTGCATTATTCATCGACTCGCGCAAAGTATCCGCAGGTAGTATGTTCATTGCTATCAGCGGGGCTGCTTCAGATGGACATACATTTATAGATAAGGCTATTGCTTCAGGTGCAACTGTTATCGTATGCGAGCAACTACCACAGCAACTATTGCCTGGTGTAACATATGTGCAGGTAAAAAGCAGTAATAAAGCAGCAGGTTTGCTGGCAGCAGCTTTTTATGGTAAGCCTTCGTCAAAAATGAAGGTAGTGGGTGTGACAGGTACAAATGGCAAGACAACCACCACAACACTGCTCTTTAACCTGTTTAAAAAGCTGGGCTATAAATGTGGCTTGATCTCGACAGTGCAGAATCATATAGATGATGTGATAGAGACATCAACCCATACTACGCCCGATGCCATCAGTGTGCAAACATTGCTGGCACGGATGCAGGCAGCAGGTTGCTCTCACGTATTTATGGAGGTAAGCTCGCATGCTATACACCAGCAGCGTATAGCAGGTATTGAGTTTATAGGTGCTGCATTTACGAATATTACACACGATCACCTGGACTATCATAAAAACTTTGACGAATATATCAGGGTTAAAAAGCAGTTGTTTGATGAATTGCCTGCCGGTTCATTTGCACTTACAAATGCAGATGATAAACGTGGTATGGTAATGCTGCAAAACACCAGGGCTGAAAAATATACTTACAGCCTGCGCATACCTGCCAGCTTTAAGGGTAAGGTGCTGGAAAATAACCTGACCGGCTTGGTGATGCATATAGATAATCACGAGGCTTATTTCAGGATGATAGGCACTTTTAATGCTTATAACCTGCTGGCCGTATATGGTATAGCTACACTGCTGGGTGAAGATAAGATGCAGGTATTGGCCACGCTGAGCAACCTGCATGGTGCAGCGGGCAGGTTTGAAACCTTCATGTCGGAAAATGATAAGGTGCTGGGTATAGTAGACTATGCGCATACACCTGATGCATTGATAAATGTGCTAGCTACTATCAATCAACTGCGTACCGGTGGCCAACAACTGATAACCGTAATAGGCTGCGGTGGTGATAGGGATAGAGCCAAGCGCCCGATAATGGCAGAAGTGGCTTGCGAGCATAGCGACAAAGCTATATTGACAGCCGATAATCCGCGTAGTGAAGACCCGGAAGTGATATTGAATGAAATGGAATCTGGCCTTACTATGTCGCACAAACGAAAGGTGTTGCGTATTACAGATAGGAAAGAGGCCATCAAAACAGCCTGCGCATTGGCTCAGCCCCATGATATAATACTGATAGCTGGTAAAGGGCATGAAACCTACCAGGAGATAAAAGGAGTGAAGTACCCGTTTGATGACCGTGAAATATTAGTGGAAGCCTTTAAAACATTAAATAAATAGTAGCATAGATGCTGTACTACCTCTTTACATATTTGCGTGAGCACTTCGGGATGTTTGGGGCAGGTGTATTCTATTACATCACCTTTCGTGCAGCAATGGCTATTATATTGTCGTTGATCATCACTACTGTATTGGGTAAAACCCTGATAAAGTATTTGCAGCGCAAACAGATAGGTGAGTTGGTAAGGGATCTTGGCTTGCAGGGTGAGAACCAGAAACGCGGCACGCCAACGATGGGTGGTATTATTATCATAGCAGCTATAGTGATCCCGACCTTGCTATTTGCAAGGATAGAGAATGTATACATCATCCTGATGCTGGTATCCACCGTATGGTTGGGGTTGGTTGGTTTTATAGATGACTACATAAAAGTGTTTAAGAAGAATAAAGAAGGCCTTGCGGGTAGGTTTAAGATAATGGGGCAGGTAGGCTTGGGTATCATCGTAGGGCTAACCATGTACTATAACGAGCATGTAGTGACTACCAGGCAGGTGGTAGAGGGGCAGCCGATACTTAAAAACTCAACAGAACAACAGGTAAATAAGCCATATACCCGTATGGACCAGAATGGCCAGTCGCATACATATGTAACCGTACGCACGGCTACCACTACCATTCCATTTGTAAAGAACCATGAACTGAGTTACGAGCGCATAGCAGCTGTATTTGGTGAAGGGGCTGTTGGTATAGTGACGCCAATTATTTATGTGTTGTTTGTAATATTCATTATCACCGCGGTGTCAAATGGTGCAAACATTACAGATGGTATAGATGGCCTTGCGACCGGTGTATCAGCAATTATAGGTATATGCCTGGGTGTGTTTGCCTATGTATCGGGCAACTACATTTTTGCTGGTTATCTCAATATTATGCATATTCCCAACCTGAGTGAACTCTCTATATTCATAGGTGCCTTTATTGGGGCATGTGTTGGATTTCTCTGGTACAATGCATATCCGGCGCAAGTATTCATGGGCGATACGGGAAGCCTTGCATTGGGTGGCATCATTGCATCGCTGGCCATTATCGTTAGGAAAGAACTTTTGATACCTATCATTTGTGGCATCTTCCTGGTGGAACTGTTGTCGGTTATCATACAAGTGGGGTATTTCAAACAAACTAAAAAGAAATACGGTGAAGGTCGCAGGATATTCCTGATGTCACCATTGCACCACCATTACCAAAAGCTTGGCTACCATGAAAGTAAAATTGTAACGCGTTTCTGGATAATAGGTATCGTGCTGGCAGTATTGAGTATTGTAACATTAAAGATGAGATAGTGAATAACGGGCAACAAAAACGACTGGTGATACTTGGCGCTGCTGAAAGTGGCGTAGGTGCTGCACTGCTTGGTAAACAGCGCGGTTGGGATGTTTTTGTGACAGATGGTGGACAGTTGAAGCCGGAGTATAAAGAGACATTGATAAATGCAGGGATTGTTTTTGAAGAAGGCGACCATACAATAGAGAAGGTAATGAACGCCGATATAGTGGTGAAAAGTCCCGGTATCAGTGATAAGGTAAGTATAGTAAAGCAGATACGTGAAGCAGGTATTGAAGTATGCAGTGAAATAGAATTTGCATACAGGTATAAAGGCGATAGCAAGATAATAGCGATAACAGGCAGCAATGGTAAAAGTACCACGACCAAACTGACTTATCACTTGCTGAAAGAAGGAGGACTAAATGTGGCTATGGTTGGTAATATAGGTTACAGCTTTGCCCGGCAAATAGCAGAAAAGCCTTGCGAATGGTACGTAATAGAAGTGAGCAGTTTCCAGCTGGATGATATACATGAATTCAGGCCGGATGTAGCTGTATTACTAAATATAACACCAGACCATCTTGATAGATATGACTACAAATTTGACAATTACATAGCATCGAAGTTTAATATAGCCAGGAACCAAAGAGAGAATAATTATTTCATTACTAACCAAGACGATCCTGTAATAACCAACTATTTGCAGGACCATCCCATTCATTCACAAACAATATTTTTTACGATGAGCGAGCAACAACATCTGAACGAAGGAGGCTTTATTAAAAATGATGAAATGCACATTAAGGTTGATGGCGAAGAATTAAACATGTCTATCCACGATCTTTCTATCAAAGGCAAGCACAATCAATTCAATAGCATGGCAGCAGGCATATCAGCGCGTATAGCAGGTATTCGTAAAGAAAAGATCAGGGAAAGCTTCGCCACATTTGAAGGCCTTGAGCACAGGCTTGAATTTGTAGCAACCGTTCGTGGTGTTGATTTCATTAATGATAGTAAAGCTACCAATGTAAACTCTGTATGGTTTGCATTAGAAAGTATGAAGCAGCCAACTGTATTGATACTGGGCGGTCAGGACAAGGGTAATGATTATAACGAGATCATGGAACTGGTGCAGGAAAAGGTAAAAGCTATAGTGTGTATGGGCATAGATAATGCCCCGATACATGCAGCATTTGATAGTGTGATAGAGAATATAATAGACACGCAAAGCGCAAAAGATGCCGTAAAAGCAGCTTATGCATTATCAGAAAAAGGCGATGCAGTACTACTCTCACCTGCTTGCGCCAGTTTCGACCTGTTTAAGAATTATGAGGACCGTGGCCGTCAGTTTAAAGATGCAGTACACGAACTGTAATAAAATAATTAAGTAAAGTAGAATGAACCAGCTATTTAAACGTACAAAAGGAGACCAGGTAATATGGGCGGTAGTTATCATACTATCGTTTATAAGCCTGCTGGCTGTATATAGCTCTACAGGTTCGTTGGCTTACCGTATGGATAAGAATTCAAGCTACTACCTGATAAAGCAATTGATGGTATTAGGTCTTGGTTTGCTTATCATATATTGGGTGCATAAGGTGAACTACACCAAATTCGCCCGTATAGCTATACTGTTATACCTTATCAGTTTGCCGTTATTAATATATACACTGTTCTTCGGTACTACCCTTAATGAAGGCTCGCGTTGGATAAGGCTCCCGGTTATAAATGTTACCTTCCAGACTTCTGATCTTGCTAAGCTGGCACTGTTCATGTTTCTCGCTCGCATTATGTCGGTTAAGCAAGCGGTCATTAAGGATTGGAAAAAAGGCTTTATGCCGGTGTTGGTGCCGGTACTGGTAACGTGTGCACTCATTGCTCCGGCTAACCTTTCTACTGCACTTATGCTGGGCTTTACCTGTTGTATACTCTTCTTTATAGGCAGGGTAAAGGTGAGCCACATCGCATTGCTTGCATTTGCTGGGTTGATTGGTGTCGTTATGCTGTTTACTGTTTCTAAGATAACAGGCTTTGGCCGTGCCGCTACATGGGAGCAACGTATACATGACTTTATAGGTAAGGATGATGCGAATGGTAAAAAGAAAGAAGATGTGTACCAGGTGCAGCAGGCTAAAATAGCTATTGCAAATGGTGGTGTTACAGGTCGCGGGCCGGGCAATAGCCAGCAACGCAACTTCCTGCCGCACCCTTATTCAGACTTTATTTATTCTATCGTGATAGAGGAGTACGGATTGATAGGCGGGGCAGCGCTGATAGTGCTGTATCTGCTGTTCTTGTGGAGGAGTATCCTCATATTCAGGCGGTGCCCTTATGCATTTGGTGCCTTCCTGGCAGTAGGGTTAAGTATTACGCTTGTATTTCAGGCAATGCTGAACATGGCTGTAAATGTGCACCTGGTACCGGTTACGGGGTTGACATTGCCGTTGGTAAGTATGGGCGGTTCGTCTATATGGTTTACCAGTGTGGCGATAGGTGTGATACTAAGTGTAAGCAGGTATGTAGACGAAATGGAGGGTAAAAAGAAAGGTGTGAAAGAGACTGAAACAGAAAAAGAAACAACAACGAAAACAAAGTTAGCTGCGGCATAGTATGAATAATCTGCGTGTGATAATAGCTGGTGGCGGTACAGGAGGGCATATTTTCCCTGCTGTAGCTATCGGGCATGCGCTGAAACGTATGTACCCTGATACGCAACTACTGTTTGTAGGTGCATTGGGACGTATGGAAATGGAGAAAGTGCCGCTGGAAGGTTTTGAAATAGTAGGATTGGATATCGTAGGGTTTAACCGCAGTAACATGTTTAAAAACTTGTCGCTGCCATTTAAAATAATAAAGAGCGCACTGAAGGCACGAAGTATTATAAAAGAGTTTAAACCAAATGTAGTAGTGGGTGTAGGTGGTTATGCCAGCTTCCCTATGCTAAATGCAGCACAAGGTATGGGTATCCCAACACTGGTGCAGGAGCAAAACTCTTATGCCGGAAAGAGTAATAAAATATTGGGTAGAAAAGCAAAAGCAGTGTGCGTAGCCTATGAGAAAATGGAGCGCTTTTTCCCGAAAGAAAAACTGGTACTAACAGGTAACCCTGTACGCGCTAAGATATCTCAGTCGACTGTTACAAAGCAGGAAGCCATATCATGGTTTGGGCTGAATAGTGAAAAGAAAATAGTGTTGATAATTGGTGGCAGCCTGGGAGCAAAGTCAATCAACGAAGCTATAGATGTCGGCCTGATGGATATTTTGAAGGAAGATGTGCAGGTGATATGGCAAACAGGTAAACCATATTATGAAACTGCGGTGTCAAGTGCAGCCCTGCATCAGGCTAAAGTGAAGGTTTTTGACTTTATACGTGAGATGGACTATGCATACGCTGCGGCAGATGTGGTGGTATCGCGTGCAGGCGCATTGGCAATTGCTGAATTGTGCATAGTGGCGAAGCCGGTAATATTTGTGCCGTATCCATATGCTGCCGAAGATCACCAGACAAGCAATGCGATGGCACTGGTAGAGCACAATGCTGCTATGATGGTGAAAGACAGTGATGCTAAAGCAGAGCTGGTAAAGAAGCTGAAAAGCCTGCTGCATGATAATGCTATGCAGGAAGTAATGAAGAATACGCTACGCAGCATGGCTATAAAAAATGCTGATGAAAGAATTGCTAATAAAGTAATAGAGATAGCTAGCTAATGGACGTAAGGAATATAAAAAGAGTTTACTTCATAGGTATCGGTGGTATCGGTATGAGTGCACTTGCCCGCTATTTCAAGCAGCAGGGTGCCGCGGTGTCCGGCTACGACCGTACCGAAACCATGCTTACTAAAAAGCTGGTGGCTGAAGGTGTTCCCGTTCATTACACAGATGATATAACTATAGCAGATAAAGAGGCAGAACTGATTGTATACACACCGGCTATACCTAAGGAACATACAGAGCTGAACTGGTTTCGTGATAATGGTTATGCGGTATATAAGAGGAGTGATGTACTGCAATGGATAACGGAAGCACTATTTTCAGTAACAGTTGCAGGTACGCATGGTAAAACAACGGTATCTACCATGATAGCTTACCTGCTGCGCGAAGCCGGTGCAGGTTGCAACGCTTTCCTGGGTGGCATATCTGTAAACTATGACAGCAACTATTGGAGTAGTGAACAGCCGACAGCTGTAGTAGAAGCGGATGAGTATGATCGTAGTTTCTTAAAGTTGCGCCCGGATATTGCTGTGCTTACGGCCATGGACCCGGACCACCTGGATATATATGGCACTGCTGAAGAAATGGAAGCGGCTTTTATACAGTACACTGCCAATATAAAAGCAGGTGGCACACTATTGGTAAAGCACGGCTTGCAAAGGGCAAAAGATTTGAAAGGTGATACTATTATAAGCTATAGCCTGCAGAATGATGCTGCTGATATATACGGCACTAACATAGTGCAGAAAGATGGCGGATACAATTTTGACATAGTAGCAAAAGGCTGGATGATTGAAGGGGTGCACTTGCCGATAGGCGGTATGCACAATGTTGAAAATGCAATAGCTGCTGTAGCTGTAACACAACTGATGAAGGTTGATGCAACCAGAGTAAAAGCGGCACTATCCGGTTTTAAAGGTATTAAACGCCGCTTTGAGTATATCGTGAAGAATGATAGTGTGGTGTATATAGATGACTACGCACATCACCCGGAAGAGCTGGCAGCGTTAATAAGCAGCGCTAAGCGTCTGTTTTCGAAACGTAAGTGTGTTGTGGCATTTCAACCGCACCTGTATAGCCGAACACGTGACTTTGCAGATGGGTTTGCACACAGCCTGGATATAGCAGATGAAGTATTGCTGCTGGATATATACCCTGCAAGAGAGCAGCCGATGGAAGGTGTAAGCACCCAAATGATAGCAGATAGAATGGGCAACCCCAATCATACTATCCTATCGAAAGAAGGATTGATAAAATATGTGGAATCTGCACCACTGGATCTGTTTATAACAGCCGGTGCCGGTGATATAGATAAACTGGTAGCGCCTATTAAAGAAATACTGGAAAAGAAGTAATGAGCGAAAAACGCAAAATATCGACACGCAGGATCATCCAGACATTTGTGACCATATTGGTTACAGGTGCTTGTATTGTGGCGGTATTCAGCGCAGCAAAAGTGCAGGATAATAAAAAGATAAAAGGCTTCGAGATAACTATAAAGAATGATAAGTATCAATTTATAGATAAAGAAGAAGTGAAGAGCATACTGCAGAATGATGCAGGTGTTGATGTGAATAAGGCCGGCATCGGCAGCATCAATACCAGCCGTATGGAAAAGGTAATGGATGCAAATCCATGGGTAGAAGATGCACAGGTATATATAGATAATAGAAAAGTAGTGCATGTACATATTGAACAGCGAGTGCCGGTGGCACGCTTATTTGACCAGAGTGGTGCAAGTTATTACCTGGATCATACAATGAAGGCCATGCCGCTTAGCGATAGGTACGTACACTACAGTACTGTAGTAACCAATGTGCCTGTGCTGAATGAAGATAGTAGTGGCGATGCCATGCGGGCACAGATCGTAGCAATGGTGAAATACATAGAACGCGATTCTTTCTGGAGTGCGCAGATATCGCAGATAGTATGCACGGATGATAAAACATTTGAAGTAGTGCCTGTATTAGGCAATCACAGGATACTGATAGGGGATACCAGCAGGCTGGATGAGAAGTTTGATAATTTGTATGCCTTCTACAAGAAAGTATTAAACCGCATAGGATGGGATAAATATGAGGTGTTGGATGTACGTTATGCATCACAGGTAGTTGCATCGCCGGCAGTGCAATGGAAAGCACCGGCAGACAAAG
>DASWWE010000030.1:0-29490 GCA_036406055.1 Flavipsychrobacter sp.
CACTGGATGCGGTACTAAACAGCCCATCTACAGACTATATATACTTCTGCGCCAAAGAAGACTTTAGCGGCTATCACCGCTTTGCTTCGAACTATAATGATCATATGAAAAATGCCAGGCTATACCAGCAGGCATTGGATGCAAGGGGAATACATTAAACCTACTCCACATCATACAAATGCCGGTCTTTCTTAAAGAAGAAAGTATAATAAACAGCCAGTACTGCCAGTCCCGATATAAATAACGATGCAGCATAGATACGGAAGTCTTTATCATTGAATTCGCCCAGCATCCATACAGAATTGGCCAGTATCCAGCAGCACACCGCAATATTATGATATAGTTCTGCGCGTATCTTCCGCGAACGCCATAGTATATAGAAAGCTACAAATACCGTAGGAAATATCATAAACACCCCACCCGGCTTAAATTCCAGCGCCCAGCATGTATCCTTTACCAGCCATAGCAATATATGGCCATTCTCTATCCACCGATAGCTTTGGGTTACCTTTACCTGCTTGGGGGTACTGTTTTCCATGGCGCAAGATTAAAATGTAAAAAGCAAATATTATAATGCCACCTATACATTAACATGCGTATTATCAATTCATTTTTCAATCTCATTAAGTACCTGTAACTTTGCGGCAAAATTTGGAATACCAAAAAATTAAACAAAATATAAAATGAGTAAAGTAAAAGTTGCCATTAATGGTTTTGGTCGCATAGGCCGCCTGGCTTTCCGCCAGATCTACAACATGGACGGTATCGAGGTTGTTGCTATCAACGACCTGACTAAACCAGAGGTACTGGCGCACTTGCTGAAGTACGATACTGCACAAGGCCGTTTTGGTGTAGAGGTAAAACATACCGACGATTCAATCGTTGTAAATGGTAACTCTATCAAAATATATGCTCAAAAAGACCCTGCACAAATTCCCTGGGGCCAACATGGTGTTGACGTTGTGCTAGAGTGCACAGGCTTCTTTACAGATGCTGAAAAAGCACAGGCACACATCACTGCCGGCGCCAAGCGTGTAGTTATCTCTGCACCCGCTACAGGCGATATGAAGACTGTAGTTTACAACGTGAACCACAACATACTGGATGGTAGCGAAACCGTTATCAGCTGCGCTTCTTGCACTACCAACTGCCTGGCTCCTATGGCTAAAGCACTGAACGACAACTTCGGTATCGTTACAGGTATCATGAGCACTATCCACGCTTATACTAACGACCAGAACACACTGGATGCACCGCACCCTAAGGGCGACCTGCGCCGTGCTCGTGCTGCTGCTGCCAATATCGTTCCTAACTCTACAGGTGCTGCTAAGGCTATAGGCCTGGTACTGCCTGAGCTGAAAGGCAAACTGGACGGTGGTGCACAACGCGTACCAACCATCACAGGTTCATTGACTGAGCTGGTAACGGTACTGAGCAAGAAAACAACTGCTGAAGAGATCAACGCTGCTATGAAAGCTGCTGCTAACGAAAGCTTTGGCTACAACGAAGATGAGATCGTATCAAGCGACATCATCGGTACATCATTCGGTTCTCTGTTTGATGCTACACAAACGAAAGTAATGACCGTAGGCGACCAACAACTGGTAAAAACAGTAAGTTGGTACGATAACGAAATGAGCTATGTTTCTCAACTGGTTCGCACTGTGAAATATTTCGCAGGCCTGATATCTAAATAATCTTACCATTACATATGAAACGCTACCTTCGCAAGGTGGCGTTTCTTTTTTAAAACCATACTATAGCATGAGCACTTTCAGCAATCATAATTTCAAAGGACAAAAAGCACTGGTGCGTGTAGACTTTAACGTACCTATAAAAGAAGGCAAGATAACCGATGATACCCGCATCAAGGCTGCCCTGCCTACCATTAAAAAGATATTGGCAGATGGCGGTAGTGTAGTGCTGATGAGCCACTTTGGCCGTCCGCATAAAGACATAGAAAAGAAGCCACACCTGACGCTGGCAGATTTTACCCTGAAGCCTGTAGCCGACCACCTGGCTACCCTGCTGGGTACCGATGTGCAGTTTGCAGACGATGCCATAGGCGAAGATGCGCAAAGCAAAGCGGCTGCATTGCAACCCGGGCAGGTACTGCTGCTGGAAAACCTGCGCTATTATAAAGAAGAAGAAAAAGGCGATCCTGCATTTGCAGAGAAGCTGTCTAAATACGGGGATGTATATGTAAACGATGCCTTTGGTACTGCACACCGTGCACACGCATCTACAGCTATCATCGCCAATAACTTTGAAGCCGGCAAGAAAATGTTTGGCCTGCTGATGGAAGCGGAAGTAGCTGCAGCAGAACAGGTATTGAACAATGCACAAAAACCATTTGTAGCCATCATAGGCGGTGCAAAGGTTTCTGATAAGATACTGATCATCGAAAACCTGCTGGAAAAAGCTACCGACATCATTATAGGTGGTGGTATGGCTTATACCTTCTTCAAAGCGCAAGGCGGCCACATCGGCAATTCGCTGTGCGAAGACGACAGGCTGGAAACGGCTAAAGAGCTGATGAAGAAAGCCAGCGACAAAGGTGTATGCATACACCTGCCGGGCGATAGCATACTGGCCGATAAATTTGCAGCTGATGCAAATACTTCTTCTGCCATCAATACAGAGATACCGGAAGGCTGGATGGGCCTGGATATTGGCCACCTGGCTTGCGATACCTTCAGCAAAGTGGTGAAGGAAGGTAAGACCATACTGTGGAACGGCCCTATGGGTGTGTTTGAAATGGAAAAATTCCAGCACGGCACTAAATGTATAGCTGATGCAGTAGCAGAAGCTACGGCAAATGGCGCTTACTCACTGGTAGGTGGCGGCGACAGCGTAGCCGCTGTAAACAAGTTTGGCTATGCTGATAAAGTAAGCTATGTCTCTACAGGTGGCGGTGCGCTGCTGG
This sequence comes from Flavipsychrobacter sp., assembly GCA_036406055.1. Taxonomy (GTDB): domain Bacteria; phylum Bacteroidota; class Bacteroidia; order Chitinophagales; family Chitinophagaceae; genus Polluticoccus. Next base: position 2,927 of record DASWWE010000030.1, read on the forward strand.
AGTTCTTTGAAGGTAAAGAACTGCCGGGCATTGCTGCAATAAAGAAGTAAGTAAAAACTGACACTATTATATAACCAGCCTTCCTTTGTGAAGGCTGGTTTCTTTTTAACTTTACTACATGGCTGAACAGCAACCTAACAATCCATTGCATGGTAAAACACTGGAAGTAATCGTGACAGACCTCGCAGCACATTACGGATGGGAAAGACTGGGTGAGTATATACCCATCAATTGCTTTCTGAATGAGCCGGGCATAAAATCGAGCCTAAAGTTTCTGCGCAAAACACCATGGGCCAGGAAGAAGGTGGAAGACTTGTATATTGAGTTATTGACGAGGGAGTAGGCTTATATTTAGTTCACAGCACTCCGGCATTCCCTTATTTATAACCACTATATTAGCATAATAATCTCCTCCCATGCCATACTCCGAAACACTCGCCAACCGCATACGCGAAGCCTTGATGCACATAGAAGACCTGGAAGAGAAAACCATGTTTAGCGGTATGTGCTTTATGGTGAATGGTAAAATGTGCATCTGTGTAAATGCGGATGGCATTATGTGCCGTGTAGACCCTGATAGGTACGATGAACTGATGGAGCGCCCCGGTACCCGCCCTATGGATATGAAAGGCAAACCGATGAAGGGTTACCTGTATGTAGATGCAGACCACATAAAGAAGAAAAGCGAGTTGGACTACTGGATAAAGCTGTGCCTCGATTATAACCCAAAGGCAAAGGCCAGCAAGAAGAAAAAGTAGCGCCTGTTTTTTTCGTTATACATGCATTACACATAACGATACTGCAACACCTGCCCCACTCCATAACTTGCAGTTACAATGAAAACACAACTCATTACTATAGCTGTTTTTGCACTGGCCTTTCAAGCCAACCTGGTGAAAGGCCGATTGGAGGCTGATGGTATCCCTTGCTTTATTCAGGATGAGCACAGCGTACAAACTACCCCGATGCTCACCAATGCCATTGGTGGCGTAAAGCTGCAAGTGAAGGATGAAGATGTACCAATGGCGGTAGCACTACTTAGATACACCGGCTATCGTACCGTATTTGATACACCACCTGTTCCTGAAAAAAAGGAAGCACATATACTAGTACGTTTCCTGAAGTTTTTGCTTGCTGCCGGCGCGGTGCTGGCATGGGCTTATGTTTACAGGCCAAAGTAATTTTTAAACAGCAGCCGTTTCAGTAACTTCATAGCATGGAATTTGGCAAAGTACCTGAAAACGAACTGGACAATATAGACTTCACCCTGCCGCCCGACCCAAAGGTGACAACCGAGGTGCTGAAAAAGGGCAAAGGCAAAACAAAATTCTTCATTGGCTGCGCTAAATGGGGCCGTAAAGACTGGGTGGGTAAGCTATACCCTACGGGCACGAAAGAAAAAGACTTCCTCGAATATTATGCAAAGCTGTTCAACTCTATCGAGTTCAACGCTACGTTTTATAAATCGCCTTCCCCTGCTGATGTACAAAAATGGAAAAGCAAAGTGCCGAAGGGGTTTAAATTCTATCCTAAGTTTCCGCAGGTGGTAACCCACCTGAAGCGCTTGAAAAACACCGGGCCGGAAGTAGATGCATTCCTGCAATCTATCATGGAGTTCAAAAATAACCTCGGCCCCATCTTCCTGATGCCGCACCCGGGCATGGGTTTGAAGCAGCGCGAGGCAATTGAAGACTTCATCGGCCATTTCCCGAAAGATGTAGATATGTTCCTGGAGCTGCGCCATGAAGACTGGTACGCCAGCAGTGAGGGTTATGATATAGAACTATATGAATTTCTGCGTAAGCAAAAGCGTGGCACCATCATTACCGATGCTGCAGGCCGCCGCGATTGTGTGCATATGCACTTGAGCACGCCCGAATGTTTTATCCGTTTTGTAGGTAATTCGCTGCACCGTACTGATTATGAACGCATAGATGATTGGGTGCAGCGCATCAAAAAATGGATGAAAGAAGGACTGGAGACCTGCCACTTCTTTATGCACCAGCACGAAGAGTTGCATTCGCCCGAATTAATTAAATATTTAATAGAACAAATGAACAAGCATATAGGTACCGATTTGGAGCCACCTAAAATGCTTTACGAAGGCGGGCTATTCGATTAAATATGAAATCAGATAATACATCATGTTATTTCTATAAAATGAATAAGCCGGCATTGAGTAATTGGGCAATAAAAGCTATCTTCGCCCCCGTATTTTAAAACTTTCGCAGTCATGAACTTGCATGAATATCAAGCCAAAGAATTATTAAAGCGCTATAATGTACCTACGCAAAGTGGTATAGCTGTATCAAATGTGGATGATGCCGTAAAAGCATACAAACAAATATCTACAGAATCTGGTACCAAATTTGCCGTAGTAAAGGCTCAGATACACGCCGGTGGCCGCGGTAAGGGTACTATGAAAGAAGTGCCTGAGCAAAACGGTGTAAAGGTGATAAAGAGTGCTGAAGATGTAGAAACAGTAGCTAAGAATATACTGGGCAATACGCTGGTAACGATACAAACAGGTGCTGCAGGTAAAAAAGTAAACAAAATACTGATAGCGCAGGACATGTATTACGATGGCCCCAGCGAACGTAAAGAGTTTTATCTGTCTATCCTGCTGGATCGCACCAAGAAGCAAAACGTGATCATGTACAGCACCGAAGGCGGTATGGACATTGAGGAAGTAGCGCACCACACACCTGAGAAAATATTCAAAGAGTGGGTAGCACCTAATATGCCACTGCAGGCGTTCCAGGCTCGTAAAATAGCCTTCAATTTTGGCCTGAGTGGTGATGCTTTCAAAAACATGGTGAAGTTTGTAACCAACTTGTACAATGCATATGTTGGCCTGGATTGCGCAATGCTGGAGATCAACCCGCTGTTCAAATCAGCTGACGATAAGATATACGCTGTAGACTGCAAAATGAACCTGGATGATAACGCACTGATGCGCCATCCTGACCTGGCAGATATGCGCGATAAAAGCGAAGAAGACCCTACGGAAGTTGAGGCAGGAGAGCACAACCTGAACTATGTGAAACTGGACGGTAACGTAGGCTGCATGGTGAATGGCGCTGGCCTGGCTATGGCTACCATGGATATGATCAAACTGGCGGGTGGTGAGCCTGCAAACTTCCTGGACGTAGGGGGTACTGCAAACGCACAAACGGTAGAAGCCGGTTTCCGTATCATCATGAAAGACCCTAACGTTAAGGCTATCCTTATCAATATCTTTGGTGGTATCGTTCGTTGCGACAGGGTTGCTGCGGGTGTTATCGAGGCTTACAACAACATGGGCAATATCAACATCCCTATCATCGTTCGCCTGCAAGGTACCAACGCTGAAATAGCGAAAGAACTGATAGAGAACAGCGGACTGAAAGTACAATCGGCTATCCTGCTGAGCGAAGCAGCCGACCTGGTACAGAAAGCCATCAACTAATACAAAAGAAAATAATCATAGGTAAAGCTATCTCTTACGGGATAGCTTTATTTTTGTAGCACAACCTTAAAACACGGAATATGAAAGACATATTCAACAAAGTGACCGAAAAAGTATCGGATGCGAAAAACAGTGTACTGGATAGCTTCAGCCTGGAAAGCCTCTCAGAAAAGTTTACAGGCATGACAGATGCGGCAAAGGAAAAAGCCACAACCTTTACGAATGAACTCATATCACTCTCCCCCATATTGGAAGAAATGGGCTTTAAAACCACGGGGATATCTATTACTATGGGGTTGCCTCCAGATGTTACTTTTCATTTTATAAAAGGCGATGATGTGTCGCCTGAGCGTAGAAGAGAACTGTTAGAACTGCATAAAGATAAAGCTATGCTAGGCACTATAACCAAGATGCTGGTAACAACCGATGAGTATCAGGACAAGCTGAAACTTGGTTCATTCCACTTCAGCACTATCGATTTGTGCATCGGTCTTACACCCGGCGTAACCATACAGTTAACACCTAAGGGATAAAAAGGGCGCTTTATAAGCGCTCTTTTCTTATAAAGTTTAACCCTGCAACCACTGTATTGCGGCCTCTACACAACGTTCCCCATCTATAGCCGCACTAACAATGCCACCTGCATAGCCGGCACCTTCGGCACAGGGGTATAATCCTTTTACCTGCGTATGCTGCAATGTTTCTTTATCGCGCGGTATGCGCACTGGTGAGCTGGTACGCGATTCTGTAGCTACCAGTACTGCTTCATTCGTATAATAGCCTTTCATCTTTTTACCAAAGTCAGTCATTGCAGCTTTTAGTGCGTCATTCACATCTTTGGGCAATACATCTTTTATAGCAGCACTATGAATGCCCGGCAGGTAAGAACAATCGGGCAAGGTGGATGATATTTTATTGGAAGTAAAATCGACCATACGCTGTGCAGGGGCTACAAGCTTGCCGCCACCTACTTCAAAGGCTTTGCGTTCTACCATTTGCTGGTAATGCATGCCTGCCAGCGGGCCGGTAAAACCATACTTTGCATAATCGCGCTCATCTACCGCTACTACGGTACCGGAGTTAGCATAGGGATTATTACGCTTCGATGGCGACCACCCATTTACTACCACCTCACCATGATCGGTAGCTGCGGGGGCAATGATACCACCGGGGCACATACAAAAGGAGAACACGCCACGACCAAACTCTTGCGCCACCACGCTATAGCTGGCAGGTGGCAAATGTTCATCGCGAATGATGCAATGATATTGCGCCTGGTCTACCAATACCTGCGGGTGCTCTATACGCACACCCAACGCAAAAGGCTTTGCCTCTATCTCGATACCTTTATCATGCAGCAAAGTAAATATATCACGGGCGGAATGGCCGGTGGCTAGTATTACGATATCGCTATTGTAAGTATCACCATCAGCTGTTTTTACGCCTTTCACTGCACCCTCTTTCAGCAGGATGTCGGTCACTTTTTTATTAAACAACACTTCGCCACCGCATGCTATTATCTGTTCACGCATAGCGGTGATGATGTGCGGTAGTTTATTTGTACCTATATGCGGATGCGCCTCGTATAGGATATTATCTTCTGCACCAAAGTGGTGAAACAATTGCAGGATGCGCTGCACGTTGCCACGCTTGGTGCTACGCGTATATAGTTTACCATCGCTATAGGTACCTGCCCCGCCCTCGCCAAAGCAATAGTTCGACTCCGGGTTTACCATGCCTTCCTTATTCATAGCAGCCAAATCGCGGCGGCGGCTACGTACATCTTTACCCCGTTCCAGCACTATAGGTTTGTAGCCGAGTACAATAGCACGTATAGCTGCAAATAAACCCGCTGGGCCTGCACCTACTATCAGTAGCGGTGTTTTATTACTTACATTCTGCAGCTCGGGGTCGAAGACTGGTTGTTCCTGTACCTTCTCATCAATGAACACCTGCAACTGCAGTATCACACGCGGCTGCCTGCCACGTGCATCTATCGATTTCTTCTGGATATGATAACCGGTAATTCGGCTAGCCTTTACACCTGTCTCGTCAACTATATAACGACGGATGCTGCGGTCAATAATGGCTTCTGCCGGTAGTACGGCAATGCTGATGTTCTTTATCATGTTGCGTTAGGTTTTTATCCTAAAAGCAAAGAAGAGGCTATCGCCTCTTCTTAAATATTATGGATGGCTTTCTTTATACTTTGCTTTTACCTTGTCCAGATGGTCTACAAACTTCTGCACATCCGGGTCATAACCATAACCACCTTCTGCCAGTTTATTCCCATTCTCATCTATGTAGAAATAGAAAGGCTGTGCGTTTGCACCAAATTGTGATGCCTGTATGTCTTCATTTCTATCACCTACAGTTACCACCTGCGCACCCAATATTTTAGAATAATACTGTTGCTCTTTAGGCAACTCCGTTTTATCATAATCGCAATACAGCGATGCCACGATGAAGTCTTCTTTCAGGCGTTTAGCCACTTCCGGTTTCGACCACACCTGTGCTTCCATTTTGCGGCAGTTCACACAGTTGATACCTGTAAAGTCGAGCATGATAGGTTTTTTCAGCTTCTTGGCTGCTTCCAGTGCCTCCTCATATTCAAAATAAGTAACCAGACCCATGTTCTTCACCACTGGGGGTTCGTATATCTTCATTTCTTCTACATATTTCACTGGTGCCACACCATTATTTCCTGATGCATGTGCATTACCACCACTCCCACTACCACCTTCCGTCAACACAAAATCCTGCGTACCCATTGGCGGCACAAACTGGCTCATACCATTCAGCGGTGCGCCCCACATACCCGGAAGCAGGTATACGGCAAATGAGAAACAGGTAATGGCTAAGAACAGTTTGAAAAGGCCTACATATTCCTGCCCATAGATATTTTTAGCAGGTGCGTCATCGTGAGACAGTTTCAGCTTGCCCAACAGGTAGAAGCCCAGCAATACGGCCAGCACTATCCATATGGCTATGAATATTTCCCTATCCAGCAGGCGCCAGCCTTGTGCCAGGTCTGCATTGGAGAGGAATTTCAGCGCCAGCATCAGCTCAATAAAACCTAGTGTCACTTTTATCTGGTTCAGCCAGCCACCTGAAGAGGCTATCTTATTCAGCATGCCGGGGAACACGGCAAACAATGCAAATGGAAGTGCCAGGCCAATAGAGAAGCCCATCATACCGATGGTAGGGCCAACGATACCGCCTTTACTTGTTAAAACCAGTAAGGGGCCAACAATAGGACCGGTACATGAGAAGGATACGATAACCAGTGTCAGGGCCATGAAGAAGATACCACCAAAGCTGCTAACACCTGCTTTCGCATCGGTCTTACTGGTCCATGAAGAAGGCAAAGCTATTTCAAAAGCACCGAGGAATGAGATACCGAATATTACGAACACGGCGAAGAAAAACAGGTTGGCTATCCAGTTGGTAGAAAGGTTGTTCAACGCATTGGCACCAAACAATACAGATATCAATACACCCAGTACGGTGAAGATGATGATAATGGAAAGCGAATAATAGATGGCATTGCGGATACCCTCGGCACGGGTCTTACTTCTTTTAGTAAAGAAGCTTACCGTAATAGGTATCATAGAATATACACATGGTGTAAGCACCGCCAGTATGCCACCCGTAAGTGCTGCGAAGAACAACCATATCAGTGATTTCTGTTCTTCTTTTGTTTCTGTATTTGTTGTGTTTTGTTGCGGATTGTTATTATCAGTTGCCGCCGGGGCTACTATGGTGTTTTTTTTTACCGTATCTATTTCAGATGCAGCACTGTCCGTTACCACAGCAGTACCGATAGCCGCGTTTGGAAGTGAAGGATCATTGATGGTAAAGGTGAACGACTTGGTTTTGGGAGGCAGGCAGGTTTGATCATTACAAACCTGGTACATATACTTACCGGTTATTTTACCATTGGTATCTACCGTAACTGTTTGTACAAACTCCACCTTTTTATAGTAGTGGACTGTACCAACTTCTTCTATTACTTCATCTATTTTCTTTCCCCTTTCAAAAAGTTTCCCTGACAGTTTGTAGTTAGGATTTTTTGTAAACTCAAATTCAGGGGGAAGAAGCGTACCATCACCACCCGGCTCTAATGAATAGATATGCCAACCATCCTTTACCTCTACGTCGAAGATCAGTTCGTATTTATTACCATCTTTTTTCTTCGCCTCAAACTTCCAAACGGTAGGGTCTTGTATCACCTGCGCTTTCAGGCCAAATGATATAAGGAAGGTTAAAACCAGCAGCCCTAATGGCCTTGCTATTCTTATCATGTTATGGTACTTTCTTTGTAATAAGAAATGATTCCGGAAAAATAACGTTGGGTAATACCCAACGTTTTATGAAAACTTTAAGCTTAATTCATCCTACTGAAAGCCTCCAGTATAGCCCTGCCATCTATGTTGTGCAATGCATCACTGCAGGCACGTTCGGGGTGCGGCATCATACCAAACACATTGCGGCCTTCGTTACAGATACCGGCAATGTTATTAGTAGCACCATTAGGGTTTGAATCTATATGCACCTGCCCTTGCTCATCGCAATAGCGGAATACCACCTGGTTGTTGGCTGCCAGTTTTTCCAGCGTAGCGGCATCTGCCTGGTAGCGGCCTTCGCCATGTGCTACGGGTATCTTCAATATTTTATCGCCTACATTCTTCCCTACAAAATTTTTATCCCCTTCAGACTTGATAAATACGTTTTTACAAGTAAACTTCTGATGGTCATTCAGCAGCAGCGCACCCGGCAGCAGGCCCGATTCGCACAGTATCTGGAAGCCATTACAAACACCCAATACCTTACCGCCATTGTTGGCAAAATTCACTACTTGCTCCATAATAGGGCTAAAACGTGCCAGTGCACCGCAGCGCAGGTAGTCGCCATAAGAGAAGCCGCCGGGTAGTACAATGCAATCGTCTTTGGTAAACATGCTCAGGTCGCGGTCTTTGTGCCATAGCATCACCACTTCCTGTTTCAGGTCATCTTTCAGGGCATGCATCATATCCCTGTCGCAGTTGGAGCCCGGGAAAACTATAATTCCGAATTTCATTATATAGATTAAGCAGTTTGTTATTTAATAGCCAGCTGGCAAAAGAGCACAAGCAACAGCGAAAAATAAAACGCAAAATTACTAAACCATTTAGTTTTTTCCACGCTTAATGCCGGTGCTATAATAAGGCTCAATGCAGGCATAGCCACCAGCCATATACTGGTTTCCGATATATCTGTACCTATTGCCACGGTTATAGACATAAACAGGAAGGCAGCAATGGAACTCCACATCCGGCGCATATATACGCTGGCCTTAGGCATGTAGCCCTGCAGCGTGTATACCCCCGAAAAGAACAGAATGACAACACCCACTACTGTTCCTATCAGGTAAAGTGGGTTGGAAATATTACGCGGCAATGACATTCCTATTTCCGGCCACAACCGCAACGTTGGCAGTTTGTCTACAAGGAAAAGGATGGCTGTATACAAGTAAAAAGGCGTAAGGTATCCCACTATACCTACTATCCATTCTCCTACATTGAACGTGCGCAGCATCAGCAATACCAAGAATAATAACAGCAAATAGGCCACTGCCTGGAAGTGCAGGATGCCTGCTATGCTCAGCACAAAGCCAGTATTGAATATATGCTTGCGTGGCTGCGCTGCCTGGTGAAAACCCAGTAACATATCTATGCCGGCTATCAGGCACCAGTTTACCAGCAGGGTTTCGCTAAAGCTGCTAAAGGGTGGGTATAATGATGTAAGAAGGATATACAGGAATGCGACTACATAAGTAGGCTTGGCCTGCAGCCGGTGTTTTACCGATACGGCATTGAGATAAATAGCCTGTCCGTACAGCATAATAGCAGCCAGCATGGTAAATGCAAAGCCGCTATTGCGAAAAAAGAAATTAAAAAAGCCTACTACTGCGCTAAACAGTACATGGTGCTCCGGCACCACAGGCAACACGGGGTGGCTCAATGCCTGAAGTTTTACCAGCAGTGTGACTATAAATAGTATTATGACGGTATATGGACTGTTATTCCGAACGAGGTGCAGCACTCAATAAAGCTAATTTGCGGCTAAAATACAATTTTGGCAAAGCAGATTTGCCTTTTACGTAAACAAGGCACAATTATTTCACGTGCAGCTATCTGTTTGGCAGAGCGTGGCAGCCAGTCGGCATCCTGCCCATCGCCTGGTGCTAATGAATGAATATCAGTCCTTCCGCTGGCATCCATCGTAGCCAGTTGCACCCGCGAACGGGATGTATTAAAATCATTGAATAAGAAACCAATAGCGCCGCCCGTGTTGATCAATGCATAGGAAGAGAACATGCCTCCGTCTTCCTGCGAATACTGGTCTTTACGTATAAAGGTATTCCACTCCATTTGCCCGGTTGGGTCGTAAGAAAGTACCATAATATCGTTGTAATGATATTCGCGCACCGTAGCCCCCATAGTTGGGTAGTAGAAAGAGTAATAACCGAAGCCGGGTGAATAGCTATTGCGGGTGGTCACAAAATAATCTTCGCTTATCAGTAGGAAACCACCATCGCTTTTCACTATCAATTGCCTTACCTGGTGATCATTAAATGCACGTTTTTTGCTGCTACCGCCTGTGGCATTTCGCATGCGGTCATCAAACGGCATCAGCCTTGTTGGCTGAAAGCCGCCTGTTTTTATATCATAATACGTGTACAGCACACCTTCATAATTGCCATTCTTTTTATCGGAATAAAAGCCTCCTACATATATCCTTTCTTTATCGGCATCCAATTTCATATAGGTTCCGGCAGCATACTGCTCATTCAGCGCTACTTCTACAGGTGTAAATTTGCGCATATCTTGCTTTAGCATCAATAACCACAACTGGTCAGCATAGTTACGGCTACCTACAGGGGTATATGCAGGCAAGTATAGGGTGCCATCATTGTAGAGCAGGCCCTCGCCATATTCCATATCATTCTCCGCAGTGTAAGATGCCGTATTCCTGCCGGTGATGTTCAACTGGTCGTCCATCCATATGAATTTTGCCTCCAGGTTTCGGCCGCCACCATATACACCATACACCACCAGTTTTTTCTTATCGTCGGATATGGCGTAGTTAAATGTCTTTTTGCTGCCGCCAAACAACCCGATCTTTGTATTATCCAGTGCTATCGGGCGTTTTACGAGTCTTGCCTTCTCGTCCAGTAATACCGCATATTGTGTAAGCCGGGCACCATCCAGCACCTGGTATAGCAATATCATATGGTCGGCATATGTATAGAACTTGGTTTCATATACACGCCCCTGTATGAAATCGAGCACTACGGTGGCTACCCTTTCCATATTGTTGTTATAGGCATCCAGGTAATAACCATCGCTGCCACCGCGATATACATATAGCAGATCACCCACCTTGCCCGCTACAGAATAGTCGCCATTGCGGATGTCAAACTTTTCATACTGAGAATAAATAACTTCCTGCCCATGCCCTTTTTGCAAAGAGCCCAGCCCCATCATCAATATAACTACCAATACAAGATTGCGCATACAATAAAATTAACTGCACTACTGCTAATGCAGGGTTAAAACGTTTTATGATAAAAAACGGGCATTCAGTTCTTCTGAAGGCATCATACAGGCATCTTGCCTGCCAAACCACCTGTAGCGGTTACGCGCTACCCAATCATATACTATATTACGAAAAAACGAGGGCAGAATATATGCCACGGCCAGTAGTTTCCATGCCCCACCCAGCAACCAGGCCGTCTTCAATGCCGCAGCCGATTTAATGTAATATTTCCCCCTATAATACAGTATGATGCTATCCGGCACTTTACCATATTGCTGTTTAATGGCTTCCTGTGCAGCAGCCCCTGCACCCGACTGCAGGGATGCAAACAGGAACTGCTGTTTCCTGTCGTTTTTTATAACCTGTTGCACAACACCGTTACACAGGTTACACACACCATCAAAGTACAATATGGGATGATCGTTACCGGGGAGTGACATAAACCTATTGCGGGTTAGCAGCTGTTTGCTGCGATTGCTGATATGCCTGTACAATAGAATCGGCCTTGGCCTTCACCTCTATCGACATGCGCCTGTCAAGGTCTTCCATAGCCTGGTTGTTCAGTTCTTCAATCCTTGTAGCTACTATAGAATCCACTTTTGCATTTATCTCGTTCTGAGACATTTTTTTACCTTCCTGCGTGCTGCAGGCTGCCATTCCTGTGGTCGCCAATAAAGCCAGTATTACCGTAATTCTATTCATAGTATCCTTTTACGTAAACAAAGTTACTGTATGGTGCTGCAAAATGATGCCATTCCATATACACCCATCCCCGTTTTTTCAAATATTTAGCGAAAATGGTGACAAAAATACCAGCCGAAAAGCTGAAATTTACAGTAGGCTATGTATCTACGCATTGCATGTATATTATTCGTCATCAGCAGCCTGTTCCACTCCGGGGTTTCCCTGGCGCAGGCAGGTGGCAATGATACTATTATGCTGGGTGGCATCGTAGTAGGCGTCGATACATTTGCCATGGTATTCCTGCCCGAGGTGGAAAAGACAGGTAAGCTTCCGCGCCACCTTGCCCGCCAGCGTGCTAAATATGACAGGCTGAAGTATAATGTAACCAAGGTGTATCCCTATGCTATAGCCGCTGCCGAGATATTGAAAGATGTGGATGAAAACCTGGAAAAGATTGGCGATGACAAAAAGAAGCGTCGCCAGTACCTGAATACGGTAGAGAGCAAACTGAATAAACGCTTTAAAGGCGAACTGGAAAACCTGACCATTACCCAGGGGCAAATACTGGTAAAGCTTATAAACAGGCAGACAGGCAAGAACTGCTACCATATCATTCGCGAATTGAAGGGTGGCTTCTCGGCTGTAATATGGCAGTCTGTAGCAATACTGTTCAGCAATAGCCTGAAACGCGAATATGACCCTTATGATAGGGACAAAGATGTGGAAGCTATAGTAGCCGAACTGGAGGCCAATTATTATTATCAATACAAATATCAGCGACAGCAAGCCCTTATGTTGCAGGCGCGCCGCAATTAATCACATATTTATCTGCTATTTTTGCATCCCGCTGCGCAAAATGCGATAAAAATCTATGCAAAAGCTACATATTCTTGCTATTGGTGTGCACCCCGACGACCTGGAGCTGAGTGCTGCCGGCACCCTGATAAAACATGCCCGCATGGGGCAGGCTGTAGGCATACTGGACCTTACTGCCGGAGAGCTAGGCAGCCGCGGCACCGCCGAATTGCGCCTGCAGGAAGCACAGGCTGCTGCTAAGGTGATGGGCATGGCAGTGCGCGAATGTGCACATATGGCCGATGGCTTTTTTGCAAATGATGAAGCCCACCAGCGCAAACTGATCACCTATCTGCGTAAGTATCAACCCGATATAGTAATAGCAAATGCCGTGGCCGACCGTCACCCCGACCATGGCAGGGCAGGCAAACTGATAGCCGATGCCTGCTTTCTATCGGGCCTGCGTATGATAAAGACCGAATATGATGGCCGCGAGCAGGAAGCCTGGCGCCCTAAAAGGGTGTTTCATATGATACAGGACCGCTTTATGGAGCCTACATTGGTAGTAGACGTAACGGATACGCATGAAACCAAGATGGAAGCCATTAAATGCTATGGCAGCCAGTTTCACAATCCTAATGCAAATAGCTCAGAACCAGAGACCTACATTTCAAAGAGCGGATTCCTGGAAGCTATAGAAGCCCGCTCTTTACTGCTGGGCAAACGCATAGGCGTTAAGTATGGCGAAGGCTTTGTTTGTGAGAATGTGCCGGGAGTGAGCAACCTGGACCAGCTTTTACTGCCTGATATGGCTTAAAAGCAGGCATATTGACCGGCAAATAGATATATTTCAAAATATTTTTTCTGCAATTGGCTTTTTAGTTTTGAAATTTTATTACCTTTGCAGTCCTAAATTTTAAAAGAATGGCACGCGTTTGTCAGGTAACAGGCAAGAAACCTATAACAGGTCATAAAATATCATTCTCTAACAAGAAAGCAAAACGTCGTTTTCTGCCTAACCTGCAGACAAAACGTTTCTTCCTTGCTGAAGAAGACCGTTGGGTTGTATTAAAATTGAGCACAGATGCTATCCGTACTATCAACAAGAACGGTTTGCTGACTGTAGTAAATGAACTGCGCGCTCAAGGTCAAAAAATCTAATTAGTTAAAGTAAGTAATAAAGCATTAAGCAATGGCTAAAAAAGGAAACCGCGTACAGGTAATAATGGAATGCACAGAGCATAAAAACAGCGGTCTGCCCGGCACAAGCCGCTATATTACCACTAAAAATAAGAAAAACACGCCTGAACGTATAGAGTTGAAAAAATACAACCCTATCATGAAGAAGGTTACTGTTCACAAAGAAATTAAATAATTTTACTAAAAATATTTTTTGAGTCATGGCAAAAGCAGCTAAAACCGCGATCAAGAAAGACCCTAAGCTGGCAGCAGAAGCGAAGAACTACACTAAGGTGATCAAAGCGGTACGCAGCCCTAAAACCGGTGCTTATACTTTCAAAGAAAATATGATGCACAAGGATAAAGTGAAGGATTTTCTGGCACAGAAATAATACAGCCTCTATAGACTAAGTACTTATAAACTTGGTACTTATAAACATACTTCAAAGCCGCCTCTTGGGCGGCTTTAGTGTTTTGAATTAAGCCCTCATCAATAAAAGAAAACCCAGTAAGCCACCACCACGCTTACCAGCGCAGTAATGAGTACTGCGCCGGCCGATAGGTCTTTAATCTTCTTCACCACCGGGTGCCACTTGCCTTCTGTAGCCAGGTCGCAAAACATTTCGATGGCGGTATTGAAAGCCTCTGCCATCCATACCAACCCTATTGCTATGCTGATGGCCACCCACTCCATTGCAGTAATATGCTGAACGATGCCTGCTATTATTACAGCAATGGTAGCTGCAAGGTGCAACCAGGCATTATGCTCCTGTTTTACCAGTTGAACAATACCGCTGATAGCATATGTAAAGCTGGCCAGGCGTTTTGATGTGCTAAATTTCTTCGCTTTATCCATATCCTTATACGTTCACCGGTAGCTTCCTGTCATGTGCATACCAGTCTATTTTTCGTGAATAATACATGATAACAGCCAGTATAATGAACAGGCCAATGCTGCCAAACAGCAATGCATAATCTTCCAGCTGTATCAAAATGAAAATATAGCCGTATAATCCTGCCAAGGCACAGATAAACCCTCCGGCGATCTTGCCACTCTTAAATATGGACCATATATAAGAACCGATGAGCGACACCGTAGCCGTAGCCGCTATGAAATAAGCGGGATTGAAACCTGTGTATTCAGATATGGAAAGCAGCAGCGTATAGAATATGCACAGCGCAAAACCTACCAGCAGGTATTGCAGTGGATGCACCTGCCTTTTCTGTACCATTTCAAGAAAGAAGAATACAAAGAAAGTGAGCGCTATAAATAGTATGGCATACTTCACACTCCTTTGCGTTTTGGCATATCCATCGGCAGGTTGTATCAGCTTCACACCAAAGGCCGACTTTTCTATATCATATACCGTACCTGCTACCCAGCTTTGAGGATAGCTGCGCGATACTTGCATCACCTTCCAGTGGGCAGTAAAGCCTGCCTTGTTAATATCTGCTGTTTTATCTGGTAAATACTGACCATCGAATGCAGGGTTCTTCCATGTAGAACGCAGGCTGGCCTCTGTTGTTTTCCCTATAGGCGTAAAGTAAAGGTTGGATGAGCCCTTCACCTTTGCATCCAGCGAGAAGGAGATCTTCTGTGTGGGGTCGATAGCTACATTGGCATACAAACCCGATGCGATGACTTTATTATTAGGCACACCGGCCTCCATCGTTATCTTCTCTGCATTCCAGTTTATCGCTACTTCATCTTCCAGTCCGCGCACATCGTCTATACCCATCAATATCTGGCTTTCTGCCCACATAATGTTCTCTGGCGGTATCTTCAATTGGTTCGCTACCGAGGCTGGTATAAACGTGCCACTTATTTTCAGGTTCGACCGGTATAAGGCTACCGTGTAAAGACTTCTGTGCCGTTCTTCGGGCACTACTTGCCCATCAATGTTCAATGTTTCCGGTAGCAGGTAGAAGTGTGAGGTTTGTACGGATACTTTGCCATCGGCCATCGGCGTATATACTTTGTAAGGCACCGATAAGATTGGCCCCGTTATAGTTTGATTATTGGCCCATTTACTGCTTACCTCCGTCACTACTTCCTGTTGCCGCTGTTTGCGTTCATTCACCAGTTCCGATACGATGGCAGCCGGTATCAACATCAGCAATGTCAAAAAGCCGATGAGAAAACCTTTTATCAGGTTTCTGTTCCTTTCATAAAAAGATGGTTCTTTTTCAAAAACGGTTGTTTCCATTTGTTTCTATTTTTAAAAGTACTTTGAATTACAAAGTATTGTGAGCAAAAAAATTTACTTCATGTTTTTAATGATGGCCTCAAGGGCGTTTAAGTGACTGCGAAAGGCGGTTTCTCCGGCTTTGGTTATGGTATATGTCGTATTTGTTTTACGGCCGATAAATCCTTTCTGCACTTTGATATAGCTGTTTTCCTCTAATGATTTCAGGTGCGATGCCAGGTTGCCATCTGTTACGTCAATCAAAGCTTTCAGATCGTTAAAATTTAATGATTCATTAACCATCAGGGCACTCATAATACCTATGCGCACCCTGCTGTCAAACAGTTTGTTCAATTGTTCTATCGGGTTTCTCATGCCTTGTCTTTTATCGCCTGCCTGTCATATTTGCTCCACATGATAATGCCGTACAAGATATGCAAAACTCCAAAACCTACAGTCCATAGCAGCAAGCCATACCCTTGCAGGAACAGGCAGATAATACCCAATGCTATTTCAAAGAAACCAAGATACCTGATGTCGGATAAGGTATGTTTGCTGCCATTTATCAATGCCAGGCCGTAAAACACCAGGCATATGGCCGGTATGTAAGCTTCCAGCCCGCGATATAGGAATACAAAGGCAAAAATGCCACCTATTGCCAACGGCACGGCTAGTTCAAAAACCATGCGCCTCGATGCAGGGCTCCATAATGTAGCACCTTCTTTCCGGGCTTTTCTCATGGTAAAGAAATAACCACCTGCTAATGCTACTACCAGCACTACGATGGCAAGCATAGCAAAACGCAATAAATAAGCCCTGTAGTCACCATTGGTTTCGTCTATTGGGATGCTCTTGCTATACTCATGAAAATACCCTTCAGGGGCTTGATGCAGCCACTGCCTGGCTATTGCTGCACCTGCCAGGGCAGTACATCCCGCCCATACACCACTCCAGCCGCTAAGGCTCAGAAACCGGGCAGAACGCTCCATAATGCTATGAATATCCTGCAATGTCTTTAACGGATTGGCTGTATCTTCCTGATGCATATAAAGCACTTTGAATTACAAAGTACGGGTATAATTTTTATATCTGCAATAACAGTATTCTTAAAATTATTATAAAGGCTTTGGCGTAAATTTATAGTACTAAAATCCGCTGTTATGAAATATCTACTAGTTATCATTGCCAGCACCATCAGCATATCTGCAGCTGCTCAAAACCAAACCATAGACCTGAGCAAAGACCCCGGTAAAGTACCTGTAACAACTAATAAATCAAATGCTCAGTTGCTTCGCGAATCGCGCCAACCTGCTAATGCACCTGCTATTGATAGCAATCTCCAGGACAAATACAGGCTGCAAAACAATACAGCTACCGATATGAAGAACTCCAGCATGTTCCTGAACGAAGATGGCCAACGCAACCACACCCAGCAGCAACAGATAAACCTGGGCAATGGTGGTACGAAGGCTACAAATACGATCCATTATGATAATGCCGGGCGGGTGCAAGGCAGTGGTACCAGCATACAATTTGGGAGTAAAAAGGATTAGCCCAACACATTATAGAACAGCTTTTTACATGAATCAATAATCCATTTAGCTTAATATTAAAGTCTGAAGGCACAGTGTTTTTACCTATGTAACAGAATTCAATAAGGTATTGTTAACCCTAAAAAATTCAGTTATGGAAAATACGGCAAAAAAATATGGCAAGGTATTGAGTTTTACTCCGATAGTCCTGTTTACTCTGTGGACCATCTACTACACCATCATCAACATCAACACTCCCTTCCCGGCGCGTTTTGAAGACCACATTGCCATTATGACGAATACAATTGCCAATTATAGTTTACTATTTATATTTCTGGCAGTTATTTGTACTATCACAGCAGGCATACTGCTCTACTTCACAGTGCATATAGCACGGCTGAAACATATGACCGCCGGCGAAAAAATAGCATGGATGGTATTTATGGTTTGCTTCGGTGCATTCTCATTTCCTGTATTCTGGTACTATGAGTTGCGCAATGAACCGCAAAACATCGACGTATATACCAGCATCGCATAATAATCACCCACTCCACATAGAATGTAGATAGCCTGCTTTTTGCAGGCTATTTGTAGTTATGGCGGTATCATGACAAATGAAACTTGAAGCATTTGCGGTAGTTGTTTAATTTAACGAGCAACAACCAATCGCTATGCCTGGCATCGAAGAAAAGCTTAATTATGTAGAACTACCACAGCCGAATACATTGCTGACTATTCAGCACCTGGATTATAAAAATCCTTACGATTATAGTAAGATGCACCGCCACGACTACTTTGAAGTAATGTTTATAAAGCAAAGCGGCGGTTCACAAATAATAGATTTCAACACTTACCAACTGCAAGCGAATGATATATACATCATCTATCCCGGGCAGATGCACCTGATGGATAGACGCGATGCCAACGGACTGGTAATACAATTCCGCAAAAACATTTTTGAGTATATACATGCTATCAAG
The DNA here is from genome assembly GCA_036406055.1 of Flavipsychrobacter sp. Lineage (GTDB taxonomy): Bacteria > Bacteroidota > Bacteroidia > Chitinophagales > Chitinophagaceae > Polluticoccus. The sequence continues at coordinate 21,312 of DASWWE010000030.1, forward strand.
CATTATCACTTGTATCATACTAATGCATTAGTAAACAGTGACGTCTCCGCATTCGATCATTTATTCGATATAACGGCACGTATGCAGGCATTGTTGCAGCAAACAAACCAACTATCACCTATCGCATTGCATAAAGCATACAGCTATTTGCAAATAGTGCTACTCTCTGTTGTTGAGCTAAATGAAAAGGCACAAGTAAATACTACAGGGCAACCACTGTTAAGTGAATATATTTCACTCATCACCCATCACATCAACACTAAAAAGAAAGTAGCGGAGTATGCGTTGCTACTGGGTTGTACACCTGAAAAATTGAATGATATTTGCAAGAAGGCACTGGGTAAAACCGCATTGCAACTGATACATGAAGAACTGCTGCTGGAAATACGCCGCCTGCTTTTATTAAATGAACTATCGCTGAAAGAAATTTCTTTTCAATTGAACTTTGACAGCCAGTCCAACTTCAGCACATTCATCAAGACCCATACAAGCCTTACCCCAAAAGAGCTGCAAGCTGCTGTATTGGAAATTTATAATTAATTCAGCCTTTTTAATAACGACTATATAAGCCATCTCCCCTATCTTTATTGTAGGTACATTAAAACCTAGATATAGATATGAAACGCGCAATTTTACTTTTTACCGCCTTTTCCGGCATTCTTTACCTGTCACTAACCAGCTACAGTTCGGGGCCTGCATCCCAGGGCATTGGCCACGTTGCAGCCAGTGGTTGTGGTGGTGGATGTCACGGCTCGGCTACTACGAATACCGTGGTTGCCATAGCAGTGATGGATGGCAGCACACCTGTAACAGGCAGCTATAATCCCGGCAAAACCTACAGAGTTACTGTAACCGGTACTAACAGTACCCATACCTTATATGGCTATCAATTTTCGGCACGCACATCTGCCAACGCTACAGCAGGTACTTACCTCAACATACCCAGTGGTTCTAAGCAATCGACCGCTTCTTCTGCACTTAAAGTAATTGAGCATAGCGCTCCTATTTCAGCAGCAAGCGGATTGTCTGTATCATTCGACTGGACGGCACCGGCAACAGGTACCGGCAATGTAATATTGGCACTGAGTGTAAACGCAGTGAACGGCAACGGCAATACAGGCGGGGATGAATTCAACACCTTAACTACAACGTTGAGTGAATCTTCTACATCTGTAGCCACTGTAGCTACTATAGCAGCAGCGGTATATCCTAACCCTGCTACCAACCAGATAACTGTAAAACTGAACAGCAGCAATAAAAACACACTGGTACACATATATGATATGATGGGCCGTGTAGTGCATGCAGAAAGCACCAACGCCAGCAGCATCAGCATCAACACTGCTGCCTATGCAAAAGGGATGTATACCCTGCAGGTAATTCAAAACGCTCAAAAACAAGTAGTACCATTTGCGGTACAATAACACCCTGCTCCTGATACATGAAAAGCAGCCTTTATGGCTGCTTTTTTATTATATATTTTTCTTAATTTCAAGCTGGTAACAAAAAACACCTTGTATGAAAAGGATATTCATAGCCCTCATCAGCTTTGCCACACTCTGTTCTTTCAATGAAGACAAACAAGTAAAACTGATAATCGATGCGGGGCATGGTGGCAGCGATGCCGGTGCCGTTAGCGCGACAGGCGATAAGGAAAGCGATATCTCCCTACAGTTTGCTACAGCCCTTTATACGCAGGCGAAGCTGAAAAACATAGAAGCCGTGCTTACCCGTTCATCAGATGAGTACCGCACGCTGACAGAACGCGCCCATACACAAGCCGATGCTAATGCAAAGACCTTTTTCGTATCCTTCCATATGAATACCGAAAGCAGCCATCAAAAGCGTGGTGGCGAGGTTATTTATAGCGGTGCGAACCCCAATAATGCAGCTTCAAAGGCATTGGCAGAAAAGATAACTGCTGCCCTGAATAGACTCAATAATGTGCCTACCGTACTAACAGATAAAAACCTGGTAGTACTGAAAGATAACGCAGTGCCTGCTATAGTGGTAAGCCCCGGCTACATCAGCAATGAGCAAGACCTGCGCAAGCTGAAAGACCCCGGCATCCAGAAAGAACTGGCTATGCTGATAGTAAAAGCCATACAGGAATAAGCATACACACATTTCTTGATAAAAAGATAGCCGCCCAAGGGCGGCTATTATATTTTACTGTATTTACTACTTTATTATACCAGCATGGTTACCGGGTTTTCGAGGTGTGCTTTCAGCGTTTGCAGGAAGCGGGCACCTACGGCACCATCTACTACCCTATGGTCGCAGCTGAGGGTTAGCTTCAGCAATTGGCGTATTACTACCTGGTTGTTCTCTACTACAGGTGTAGGTACTATTTTACCTACTGCCAGTATGCAGCTATCGGGCGGATTGATGATGGCAGTAAATTCATCTATATCCATCATACCGAGGTTAGATATAGTGAAGGTGTTGCCGGTAAACTCCTGCGGTTGCAACTTTTTAGCTTTTGCTTTATCAGCCAGCTCTTTAGCTTCTACCGCTATTTGTGATAGTGATTTCTGATCGGCAAACTTTACTACCGGTACTATCAGGCCATCTTCAATAGCTACTGCCGTACCTACGTGTATATGCTCGTTCTGGCGGATGAAATCACCCATCCATGAGCTATTCACTTCCGGATGCTTGCGCAATGTCATAGCGCAGGCTTTTATAATCAGATCGTTGAAAGATACCTTAGCAGGCGACACATCATTGATAGCCTTACGTGCTTCTATGGCTTTATCCATCGTCACCGTCATACGCAGGTAGAAGTGCGGCGCTGTAAACTTGCTGTCTGACAAGCGCTGTGCTATTACCTTACGCATTTGTGAAAGCGGCTTATCAGTATGTCCTTCTTTACCCGGTGTAAACGACGGAACAGATGCGCCGGCGGCAGCTTTTGCAGGAGCAGCAGCTTGCTGCTGAGAAGGCTGGTAATTATCAATATCCCTTTTGATGATACGGCCATTATCGCCACTACCCTTCACATTATGTATATCTATACCTTTATCTTCAGCCAGCTTTTTAGCCAGTGGCGATGCTTTTACACGTTCATCGCTTGCACCAGCAGGTGCAGATTGTGTGGCAGGCTGTTGTGCCTGTGCGGCTGGTGGTGCAGGCGCATTGCCTTCATTAGCACTACCGGTAGCTGCGCCACCTGCAGCAGGCGGTGCTTCATTCAGGTATGGTGTAATATCCGTACCTTCTTTACCCACAATGGCAATGATATCATTCACCTTAGCAGCTTCACCTTCTTTCACACCTACATACAGCAGTGTTCCGTCCGCATAAGGCATTACTTCCATCGTAGCCTTATCGGTTTCCACTTCTGCCATCACATCATCGCTCTTTATCTTATCGCCTACTTTCTTGTGCCATGCTACTATCTTGCCCTCCTTCATCGTATCGCTCAACAGTGGCATGCGTACTACGGTAGCATCGCCGGGCTTAGGTGCCGGTGCTGCCTTTGCAGGCTCAGCAGCAGGTGCTGCGGCTGCCTGCTGGGCAGGTTGCGCAGGCTCTTGCTTAGCAGGTTCGGCAATGGCTTTATTGCCTTCGCCTTCCAGTATGCCTTTGTAATCTTCGCCTTCTTTACCTATGATGGCAATAATATCATTCACTTTTGCGGCTTTCCCTTTTTCTACACCTATATACAGCAGTGTGCCATCTACATACGGCATCACCTCCATGGTAGCCTTATCGGTTTCCACTTCTGCTATTACGTCATCGCTTTTAACCTTGTCACCTACTTTTTTGTGCCATTCCGCTATCACCCCTTCTTTCATCGTATCACTCAGCAGCGGCATACGTATCGCTTCGGCCATAAGTCTTGTCTATTGGTTTTTGAGTGTCAAAAGTAACACAATTGATTGATTTGTTTGCTTGTCATTCCCCCTACTTATCGGATAGGGAAAACTATCATATCCTTAGTACTCCACCTGCAGGTTAAGGGCATCTTTGAGGCTGCCAAGATGCGGGTTTTTCTGCACCATGGCGTCAAATATCTCCTGCTTGCTCAGCACGGTTGTTTGTTGCTGTGCAGCTACCGCACTATCTTCCACTATTTTTGTGGTAATGCGTATCATAACGCCGCTTGCCTTCCGGAAATAGTCTATCAGCGTGTTACGATAATCCATAGCGTAGGTGTTGGTCAGGTCGGTAGGGCAAATGATGCGTATCTCATCTGGCGGCAAAACCTCCAGCTTCATTTGCAGCAGTTGAGCGTATAGCATGCTTTTGTTCTGCCCGCGTACCATTTCCCGGTGCTCTTCCCATATACGAGCTACCATTTCGTCCGTTAGTTCTGCTTTTTCCTGCTCAGCAATATTATCAATATCGGCCAGGGCAGCATCCAGGTCCATCAGGTTCTTACTGATGCGGTGCTTTACGGGGGCACCATCGTTGCCTAAGGGCGCTTTTGGCTCATACTTAGGCATTTCCGGGCGTGGTGGCTGCGGCACAGGCGATGCAGCCTGTGGCGGTGTTACCGGGGCATCGGCCACCGGTGGCGGTGCAGGCGCACTTACCGGTGGTGGCGCATATGCCGGAGCAGCAGGTGCAGATTGTGCCGGCTGCGGTTGTGGCACAGGGCTAGCCATAATTGGCTGCTGCATAGGTGCCGGTGGCTGAAAACCTATACTACTGGTGTTTTTTTTTACATCATCAGCCGTAGCCGATGTTGCCTGCAGCAGGTAACAAAGCCGTATGAAGCACATTTCTATATGCAGGCGTTTGTTGGTTGCATTCTTATAGTTCAGCTCGCTCTCGTTCACCACATTTAATGCAGAGATGATGAACGATGGCGGTGCCTGGTTGGCTTTTTCGTGAAATACAGGTTTGTGGTCGTTGGGCACATCCAGCAGTTTGGCCATGCGCGGGTCTTTACAAAGTAAGAGGTTGCGCAGGTGTTCGGCCATGCCTTCCAATATCACGTCGCCTTCGAAGCCACGCTCGAGGGCATTATCCAACTGCAGCAGTGTGCTGCTTACATCCTGGCTCAGTATATGGTCGGTCAGCTTGAAATAATAGTCAGCATCGAGCAAGTTGAGGTGCTCCATGGTGCTGCTGTACGTAAGCATACCATTGGTGAAGCTCACGATCCTGTCGAGCATGCTCAGGGCATCGCGCATACAGCCTTCACTCTTCTGCGCTATCACATGCAGGGCTGCTTCCTGGGCTATAACCCCCTCTTTGGTAGCAATACCGTGCAAGTGCGATGTAATATCGTGCGTAGTAATACGCTTGAAATCGAATATCTGGCAGCGGCTGAGGATGGTGGGCAGTATCTTGTGCTTTTCGGTAGTAGCCAGTATGAAGATGGCATATGGCGGCGGCTCTTCCAGCGTTTTCAGAAACGCATTGAAGGCGGCGGCGCTCAACATATGCACCTCGTCTATTATATATATCTTATATTTTCCACTTTGTGGTGCAAAACGTACCTGGTCGGTCAGGTTTCGGATGTCATCTACCGAGTTGTTGCTGGCAGCATCCAGCTCGAAGACGTTGAAAGAGGTATTATTTTTAAAGCTCTGGCAGGTATTACATACGCCACAGGCTTCCACATCGGCCGTAGGGTTCTCGCAATTGATGGTTTTGGCAAGGATGCGGGCGCAGGTGGTTTTACCTACCCCACGCGGACCACAAAACAGGTATGCATGCGCCAGGTGTTGGTGGCGGATGGCATTCTTTAAGGTGGTGGTGATATGCTCTTGCCCAACAACGGTATCGAACGTCTGGGGGCGGTACTTACGGGCCGAAACTATATAATTCTCTGACATCTCTTAAGCCAAAAATAACGAGTAAATGGGCAAAGAAAAAAACTGTTTTAGACGCATGTGAATTACATTAATAAAACTGTTAATTACTTACCCTGCACCACCCCATTTTGTTTCTTTTTGTTTCCGGTTTTTCGGAACATTTTATGGAAACAATATAATTAGCTGATTCACATAGCTATTCTTTTTCAGTTGTTTCTTCTGAAACCCATTTTTTGGCTGTTTCCAGTTCCGCTACAGAAAAACCACGTGCCTCGCCCGGCACCATGTAGCTAAAAGCATTGGTAAATGAACGTACTGCCGGTTTATCTGTCACTACGGCAATTTTGGTCCATTTCGTGAAATACTTCAGCCCCACCTGGGCATCTTTATACCAGGCACCAATATCCCATTTCAGCAGGTCGGTATCAAGGTGCAACAGGTAATGAATCTTATCTGTTTGGGCCACTAATTTATCGATAGCTGGGATGAGGACGGTTTCCAGGTCTTCTTTCGTTATTTCGTCTGTGGCGTGAACCCCTACCACATGCGGTGGCAGGCCTTGTATGAGCTGTAGCATAATCGTTTTTTAAAGGTGTAGGGTTTAAAATCTATGCCAGCAGATTTCTATAGCAAATATACAATAAATTCCTCTATTTTCCCTTTATCCCATTCCAGAAGACATCAAACGAATCCTCAATAGCTTTTTTGCGTTTTGAGGGGTTGGCGGCAATGTAGCGCACAGTACCGGAAAGAAAACCATCTAAGATGGAATGGAACAGCTCGATAGGGATATTGGCAATCTCGCCATTCTTCATACCGTCTTTTATAGACTGCATAGCAAAAGACGAGGTTGATTCCACTTCTTCGCGGGTAAGATTGGTAATGAAGGGCGATGCGCTGAACATGTGCATAAAACGGAAGTTTTCCGAATTATCGAGGGCCCATGCCGCCACTTTCGCCCAAAGGTGTTTTAGTTTATCGCGGGTAGATGCCCCTTTGGGAAAACCTTCCTTCAGGGATTCCGCCATTCGCTGCTTCGCCTCTTTGTATATGGTGTTTATCAGTTCATCTTTGGTAGCAAAGTAGATAAACAGGGTGCCCGTAGCCACGCCTGCCTCCTTGCTGATATTAGCCGTAGAGGTATTCTGAAAACCACGCTCTACAAACAGGCGTGTGGCAGCATTCAATATTTTTTGTCTCTTGTCCATAGGTTTTAAAAATTCCACCATTGTTCTGAAGGGTAGCTGGCATCCATTATGATACGCTCACCAAGCTTTGGAGTAGTAATATGCACACCTTGCTCGTTTGCACTTTTCGTCACCCGGATGATAGGGTCATTCCAGGGATGTACCGAAAGCGTGAATTTACCCCAGTGTACCGGGAAAAGTATTTTCCCCTTCAGATCGATAGCTGCCTGCACGGTTTGTTCAGGCATCATATGTATCTGCGGCCAGTTGGCATCATACTGCCCGTTTTCCAATATCACCACATCGAACGAGCCGTATTTATTGCCTATCTCTTTGAAATGCGGACCGTACCCCGAATCACCCCCGATGTATATGCGATGTGCCCCGGTTTGCAGCACAAAGGAAGCCCACAGGGTTTTATTACGCACCAGGCCGCGCCCTGAGAAATGGCGTGCAGGTGTGGCCGCCAGGTTCATTCCATTGGTCATGGTAGTTTCCTGCCACCAGTCCAGCTCGGTAATATGCCTGACAGGTACGCCCCAATATTCGAGGTGCGCCCCTACGCCTAGAGGCACATAGAAAGCACCCACTTTGTCTTTCAATTGAGTGATGGTATTATAATCCAAATGATCGTAGTGGTCGTGAGAGATAACGATGGCATCTATATGCGGCAGGGATGCTACATTGAATACTTCTGTACCGGGATAGGCTGATGGCCCCATCCATTGCGCAAAGGAAGCCCGCTTGCTAAACACAGGGTCGACCAGGATATTGTACGTGCCTATTTGTATCAGGTAAGATGAGTGGCCGAACCAGGTTATAACCGGCTTATCGGCGCCTGCTACTGTAGTATCGAAGGGCAGGGATGGTAATGCTTTGGAAGGTGTGCGGCGTGTATCTTTTTTCAGTGAACGTTTTATCACCTCGATATAAGACGCGCCTTCTGCTAATGTTACGGTGTGCAGCAGATTTGCAAAGCTTCCACCTTTATAATTGGGCGACTGTTCTATTTTCTGTAAATGTTTGCCGGAAGGATTTTTTCCGAAGGATGCCTGTTGCATAAAAATGTAAATAGCGGTTATTAATACCAGTAATACAATGACTGTAACCTTTAGTACTTTTTTGAGTATTCGTAATATCATAAACAAAAGTGACTAATCAGTCATTTTATGCAAATGTATAGCATCATTACATATGAAAATGTTAAACGATTAAAAAGTT
>DASWWE010000031.1:0-20442 GCA_036406055.1 Flavipsychrobacter sp.
TTTTTGTAAGCTGCACCACATGGCCATGCTCATTCCTGGTCACTTGTTGGCTGCTAATTAGCTTGCCTGTTCCATCTACATATTTAATAACAGACGCGCGTCCATCATCACTAGTGTAGGTTATCCTCGTTTCCCCTATCAAGCTATCGTTTTCATTAAAGTATGTAATAGACGATAACCGTCCTTTTTCATCTGCGCTCCTTTTCACTTTCTTTGCATACGGTATATCATGATACTTTGGTAATGGTACTGTTTTCCCTTTAGTATAATCTGTCTTTAGTAGCCTGTAAACGGTATTATTATACTGGTATCGCACAGGACTTTGCATTTCTTCAAATGTTTCTACCACTTCATGGTGTATCATTTTCTCTTTCTTCCGTCCAAACAGAATATACGTCAGAATGAGCCGCGCGTTTCGCTTATAGTCATATTTTAAATACACTTTACTGATGCTATCCCCGCTATGTATGGTCACCTCTTTCACCCTCCCTTTAAGTTCCAGCACATCGGGATAAATAAGGTTGTCTTGCGCTTGTGCAAACACGGTATTAATAAGAAAAATCAGGATTAATAGGCGCATATCGGTAAAGTTTATTGGTTAAAAAAACGTATATTTGATATAATAAGTTACGTGCAGAATCAGCCTGCAAACTAACTTACATTAAAAAAAGATTAAAATCAATATATGTCAATAAGATTTTTCACAACAAAACACAACAAATTCTCCTTGAAAACCGGAACAAAATGGAACAATTTTTAGTTACTATACATTGTTTATCAGGGCATTGCATTACTGGCATCGTTAACCATCAATAAACCGGAACAAAAACACGCAAATTCACAACAAAACACAACAAATATTCTGGCTAGGTGGGCTGGATAAACTCCTTAAGACACAAACAAAAAAATAAGGCTCCCCAAAGGAAGCCTTACTATATAAAACCTTAGTTCTTTATTTACTAGTAACGGTAGTGCTCTGCTTTGTAAGGGCCATCTTTAGCTATGCCCAGGTAGTCAGCTTGCGCATCTGTCAGTACGTCCAGTTCCACACCTATTTTAGCAAGGTGCAGGCGGGCTACTTTCTCATCCAGGTGTTTAGGCAGCACATACACTTTGTTCTCGTAGTTGCTATGGTTGTTCCACAGTTCTATCTGCGCCAGTGTCTGGTTGCTGAATGAGTTACTCATTACAAATGAAGGGTGGCCGGTAGCACAACCCAGGTTCACCAGGCGGCCTTCTGCCAGCACTATGATGTCTTTACCATCTATGTTATACAGGTCTACCTGTGGTTTGATGGTATCTTTGGTATTGCCGTATTTGCCATTCAGCCATGCCATATCTATTTCGATATCGAAGTGGCCGATGTTACAAACGATAGCTTTATCCTTCATCAGGCGGAAGTGCTGCTCTGTTATCAGGTCGCGGCAGCCTGAAGCTGTTACGATGATATCCGCTTCTTTTACAGCGTCTATCATTTTCTTTACTTCAAAGCCATCCATAGCAGCCTGCAGCGCGCAGATAGGGTCTATCTCTGTAACAATAACACGGGCACCGGCACCACGCAGCGATTCTGCAGAGCCTTTACCTACGTCACCGTAACCACCTACTACAGCCACTTTACCGGCCATCATTACATCGGTAGCGCGGCGTATAGAGTCAACCAGAGATTCTTTACAACCGTATTTGTTATCAAATTTTGATTTGGTAACAGAATCGTTTACGTTGATAGCAGGGATAGGCAATGTACCTTTCTGCATACGCTCATACAGGCGGTGTACACCTGTTGTTGTTTCTTCGCTCAGGCCTTTTATGTGCTGTACCAGTTCTGTATAGTTGTCAAACACAATGTTTGTCAGGTCGCCACCATCATCCAGTATCATGTTCAGCGGGCGGTCTTCACTACCAAAGAACAGTGTTTGCTCGATGCACCAGTCAGCTTCTGCCTGCGTCTGGCCTTTCCAGGCATATACACCTATACCGGCAGCAGCTATAGCAGCGGCAGCGTGGTCTTGCGTAGAGAAGATATTGCAAGAGCTCCATTTCACTTCGGCACCCAGTTCTACCAGTGTTTCTATCAGCACGGCAGTCTGGATGGTCATGTGCAGGCAACCCGCTATACGTGCACCTTTCAGTGGCTTCTGTGCGCCATATTCAGCACGGATAGCCATCAGGCCCGGCATTTCTGCTTCGGCCAGTTTTATTTCTTTACGGCCCCACTCTGCCAGGCTCATGTCTTTTACCTTATAAGGCAGTTTGAAGTCGATTTGTGAGCGTGTTGTAGTACTCATAATTATCAGTATTTCGAAGTTTTCGTTTTAGCAGCGCAAAGGTACACAATTACCTATTAATAACCGCTCTTATATAAACGGTTAAGCTACAGGTAATAACAACTGAACAGCTTATTTGTTTGATGCCAGGTAGGCCTTGGTTTTCTGCATGGTATCTGCGGTAGCAGGAACCAACGGCAGACGCAGATTGTTAGTACAGATGCCCATCTCGCTCAGTATAAACTTCACACCCGCAGGGTTACCATCTGCAAACAGCAGGCGGATGCCTTCCAGCAGTTTGTAATGTAGCTTTTGAGCCGTTGTATAGTTACCGGCCAGTGCTTCATTTACCATTGTGGTAAAGTCTTTGGTGTAGCAATTGGCAGCTACCGATATAACGCCTTCCATACCTATAGCTACCTGCGGCAATACCAGGTCATCATCGCCCGACAGTACAGCAAAGTGTGAAGGTTTACCGGCTACCAGGTCCATACACTGGCTCATATTACCACTGGCTTCTTTTACGGCTACCACGTTCTTAAACTCATTGGCCAGCCTCAAGGTAGTAGCAGGCAGCATATTGGTGACCGTACGGCCCGGTACATTATATAGTATAATAGGCCTGTCAGTAGCTTGTGCTATGGCTTTGAAGTGCTGATAGATACCTTCCTGCGTAGGCTTGTTGTAATATGGCACTACGCTAAGGATACCGGCTACACCACTCAGGTCGTATTCATTCAGGTTTTCGATAACCTCGGCAGTGTTGTTGCCGCCAATACCACATACCACGGGTACACGGCCATTGCACTTGGCTACTATATATGCTAATACTTCCTTCTTTTCCTTCGCAGTAAGGGTTGGGGTTTCAGCTGTGGTGCCCAGTGCTACCAGGTAGTTCACGCCGTCGTTTATCACATGGTCTATCAGTTTTTCAAGCGATGCATAGTCTATGCTGCCATCGCCCGAGAATGGTGTAACCAGTGCTACACCCGTACCGCGAAATTGGTTCATTTTAAAGAAGAAGAATTAGTGTGTATGATCAAAAAATTATTCAGCTACTTCATCGTAGAAGCCCATTTTAGAGAACTTCTCTATGCGTTGTTCTATGCGTTGTTCCGGCGTCAGCTTTTGCAGTGCCGGCAGGGTCTCCAACAGGTAATTCTTGATGCTTTCGGCCATTTCCTCAGGGGCTGCATGTGCGCCACCCAGGGGTTCACCTATCACATCATCTACCAGGCCAAAGCCACTCATATCTTCCGATGTAAGCTTCAATTGCTCGGCAGCTTTCTCTTTATAATTCCAGCTGCGCCACAGGATGGATGAGCAGGATTCCGGAGAGATAACGGTGTACCAGGTATTTTCCAGCATCACTACTTTATCGCCTATACCTATGCCCAATGCACCACCAGATGCACCTTCCCCAATGATGATGCAGATAACCGGCACTTTCAGGTTCACCATCTCAAACAAGTTGCGGGCAATGGCCTCACCTTGTCCGCGCTCCTCAGCTTCCAGGCCGGGGTATGCACCGGGGGTATCTATCAAGGTAACTATCGGGCGGTTGAATTTCTCAGCCATCTTCATCAGGCGCAGTGCCTTGCGGTAGCCTTCGGGGTTAGCCATACCAAAGTTGCGCATCTGGCGCATCTTGGTATTGATACCTTTCTGCTGGCCCATTACCATTACCGGCATGCCATTCAGTTCGGCCATACCACCTACCATTGCTTTATCGTCCTTCACTTGGCGGTCGCCATACAGTTCCGTAAAGTTTTGGAATATCTTTTCGATATAATATAAGGTGTACGGACGCTCGGGGTGGCGGCTCAATTGTACACGCTGCCAAGGCGTAAGGTTCTCATACAATTTAGCCCTTGTATTTTGGATAGATGTTTCCAGCTCGCGTATGCTGCCGGTAACATCTACATTATTTTTAGCCGCCATCTCTCTCAGCTTATTCATTTGTGCGTACAAATCTTCTAACGGCTTTTCGAAATCCAGGAACTGCATATCTTGAAATTAGGATACAAAAGTACGTCTTTGAAATTTTTAAAAGAAGATTTGCATAATTGAAAAAAATGCTCTTATCTTTGCATCCCAATCAACTACGGACCGGTAGTTCAGTTGGTTAGAATGCCGCCCTGTCACGGCGGAGGTCGCGGGTTCGAGTCCCGTCCGGTCCGCAAAAATATGACTAAAAGCCCGCTCTGGTAGCGGGCTTTACTTTTTGATTCCTAATAAGATACTAAGTCGTGATATTTCTTATGGAACATTAGTGCATGTTGGCACCAACTGTTTTTACCCCGATCATTCCATAGCTACCTGATACCGAACTATTGCAAGGCAAAACGATTGACCGGCAAGTAAATAGCCGCAGGTATCTGCGGCTATTTTACTTGCTCTATTTATAAGTTATTTTATTTCTTCAACATGATAGCTTAATGCGCTAAACAATCCATATCCATTCTTTACGTTAGTATACACATTTGTGGGCTCAGAAAATGGATTGTCAACATTTTCAGATGCGAATATGTAGGTTTTCTGAAACTTGAAATAGTCTTCCGTTACATGCTTTAAAATAACTTTCGTTCTTACAGTATCTCCATTCATTACAAATGGTTCAAGAAATTGGCTGTTCACAAAAAGGCGCAATTCTTTTCTTGACCCATTAAAAAGACCATCCCGAAAGAAAATAGCATTACCTGATAAGCATGTGTTTTGATCTATGCTCTCGTTATATATGCTCTCTATACTGGCATCTGTAGTGTTAATGCAACTGGTAAACTCCGTAAACCCACTGTCTCTAGATTCTTTGATAATTGATACAATGTAGTAATCGCCCATAGTGGCAGGGTCATCGAAGCTTATTTTTAGTTCATCTTGTGGTATGCCGTCTATATCAACTCTTGCTTTCGATTGGCGCACTATTGATACAATAGGTACTATAGACGGTACTGTAGTAATGGCACTTGCATCTTCAAAACCGTTTGAAGATACCTTGATAGAATACTGGCTACCGGTTTTAGCAACTGTTTTAGAGTTATAGATGCCGGCCCATGCATTATACTTCAGCGTATCGATAGCTACCTGGTCTTTGTATAACACAACCTTTGCGTCTGCTATGTTTAGATCATGGTTCCTGTTATACTTCAAAATGCTGATTGATTTGCCTACCATCACACGTATAGTATCCTCCGCTTCTGTGCTGCTGTTTATCACCAATGCAGGTTTGTATTCCGGCACTTTTACATTGATCTCTTTCTCGCAGGAAGAGAATATAGCAAGAGCGCTTGCAAGTGTTATATATGCTGACTTTTTCATTGTAGTAGATTGATAGATTAAAACTTGAACTGATAACTGATAGACGGAATGATAGGAAAGAGGCTCATCTGTTTAAATACAGCATTGCCTTGATTGTTTGTTGTGCTGTAGATATAGAATGGGTTATACCTATTATACACATTATAAGCACTGATAACCCAGGCACGTTCCCAATTTTTACGCTGCTTGGAAAACTTGATACTTACATCGGCACGGTGATAGGATGGCATGCGATAGCCGTTCCTTTCTCCGAATACCTGCACAATATTGCCATCCGGCCCGTTATAATACCCTATAGGTAAAGTGATAGCGTTACCTGTGCCATATATCCACTCTGCGCTCACTTCTATATTCTTAGCCAGTTCATATATGCCGGCTATTTTAAAGTCATGCCTTCTGTCATACCTATACGGAAATTCTTTACCGTCATTCAGATTATCAAACTGGCGTTTTGACCACGAAAGGGTATAACCCATCATACCGGTGAAGCGGCCTTTTTTCTTTTGTACAAATAATTCTGCACCGTAGCTTTTACCCTTGCCTATTTCTACTTTGTCTTCCCAATTGCTGCTGGTATTGAAAAAGCTGGCACCTTCTTTATACTCCAGTACATTGTCCATTGTTTTATAATAACCTTCTACGCTTATCTCCATACCTGTAGCATGCGTGTATGCCAGGCCTGCTGCACCCTGGTACGATTTCTGAACCGGTATATTTCCGGTAGCCGGCACCCACAGATCCGTTGGCAAGCCAATAGAAGAATTAGTAAGCAGGTGGATGAATTGATTCATCTGTACAAAAGATGCTTTAGCGCTTAGTTTATCACTTATCAGGTAGCGCAATGCAAGCCTTGGTTGTATAGCATGGTAAAACTTGTTTTGTACATTAAAGCCTGTCCAGTGTACGCCAATGTTTGCTTTCAGTGCATTCGATATTTTAATATCGTCTTCTATATAAGCATCAATTTCCCCGGCATTAATATTCTTTGTTGCAATGGTTGTATCCTGCTTCATGCCGAGGCCTTCTATCTTGGTTTGTTGTGCGCCCGGTTTGTAGGTATGGTAGACATAACCCACACCTGTTTTTATGTAATGATTAGGATGGGGTATATAATCAAAATCATATTTCACTGCTTTGTCATCGATACCGGAAGTGTACTTCAACAGGTATTCTTCATTACCAACGCCAAAGGTGCTTTTAGTTTGAGATGAAACAAGAAAATTGTACTGGCTATAATATGCCGTAAAGTTTCCGAATAGCTTACTATTGAATTGGTGATTCCAGCGGCTAACAGCTGTGATATTACCCCATTTCAGGTTGGTATTAAAGGATGAATTAATGCCTTCTGCCAGGTTTTGCTTTTGCTTAGCGTAGAATTTATCATTACCAAAATAACCACTAATGTAAAGGTGGTCTTTATTGCCCAATTTAAAATTCACCTTACCGTTCAGGTCGTAGAAATAATATCCACCTTTTACATTCCCTTTTATAAAGGGCTTCGCAAGAATGTCATAGTAAGTACGCCTGCCCGATATCATGAATGATGATTTCCCTTTCTGTATGGGCCCCTCAAGTGTGAGGCGAGATGCAATAAGGCCAATACCACCTTCGCCGTGCAGCTTGTTCTTATTGCCCTCTTTCATATTGATGTCTACCACGGAAGATAAACGTCCGCCGTACCTGGCAGGAAAGCCTCCTTTTACCAGCTCTACGCTGCGGATGGCATCGGCATTAAACACACTAAAAAAACCGAACAGGTGGCTCGCATTATAAACAGGCACACCATCCAGCAATATCAGGTTTTGATCGGGGCCGCCACCACGCACATATATGCCGGAAGATCCCTCATTACCGGCCTGCACACCGGGCAACAATTGAATGGCCTTCATCACATCTACCTCTCCAAGAAATGCCGGTAGTGACTTGATGGTTTGGATGGGCAGGTCGATAGCACTCATTTGCGTCCGCTCATGTATAGCATCTTTTTTACCTGTTACTACTACCTCTTTCATATCCTTCACAGTTTCCATTTCTATGTTTACCGACATGTTCCCTTTTGCTGTAAAGGCCGAATTGTATGGGATATACCCCACATAGGATGCATGCAGGTTAAAATTATCGGCAACAAATGTAAGTGAGTAGAAGCCGTAAGCATTCGTAGTAGTGCCTATGCCTTTTTCGGGTATATAAACCGTGGCACCAATAAGGCGCTCACCACTTTTCTTCTCGGTAACATACCCGCTGATGGTTATGTTCTGGGCATGCAACGGCAATGAAAGCAGCAAAAAAAATGCTGCAATGATCCTTTCTTTCATACTATCGGTTGGAGTTCGATAGTATAACGTAAAAAGTACCGCTAACCCCTATACGTTTTGAAAAAAAACTATGGGTCGTAAGAAAGCACATGATCTACCTGCGATACACCGCCTATCATACCCAGCCCGCCATTTACGTTGCCTTCTATTTTTACAGGCTGCTCAAAAGTATTAAAACCGATGGCGGGCTCATATACTTCATACGCTTTCAGAAAACGGAAATATGGTTCTGAAACTGATTTGATGCGGATGAGGCTGCGGCCTTTAAGTGTCTCCGACCCGAACGTAAGGACAGTACGCAACACGTATACGTCGGTTTCGTATACCGTGCCGTTAAATCTCGAATCCTTTAAAAGTATCCGTTTGTTTTGCGTTGACGCACCATTATCCAGTACGTTCTCGCTATTCTTATCTGCGGTATACAATGCATTGCGAGAATATTCCCTATGATAGGTGGTATCGTTTCCAATTATTGTAAGCTTTTGCTTCAGGGCTTCTATCACATAGTAGTTGGCACTACCCTGCGGGTCATTTATGCGTATCCGCACTTTTATCACACTGTCGTTATTATATCTTCCGGATGAGGTATCTGTTACTTTAGCGTCAACCTGTTCGGGTATATAAATCTCTGCTGTTGCAGTGCCCAGGGAGGTATGCGTGGCTTCTACATGGTATGTATTGCCCGCCACTGCTATCTGAGCATTACTGAAAGGATAGGTATATAGTATAGATGAAAAATCATCTGCATAGCTGTTAAGGTTGTACTTATTACTGCCGCTACTCAAGTTTACAGATAGGTCTTCCAGCAACTGAAAGCCATTTTTTTCACTGCCCGATACGGGTATGCTTTGCCCGGCGCGCAGGTAAAAAGTATCGCCGGCAACAAATTCACCTATCAGCACTATTTTCTTATCTCCACCAATAGCAGGCAGCTTTAACTCCTTCTGGCATGCAGTACTGCAGGTAACAAAAAGTACCGCAACCAGTATGTATAACTTCGATGTATACTGCATGGTTAAAATTTTAGTTTATAACTTATATAAGGTATATACTGGAATATACTCATGCCCTTCAGCTTGATGCTGGCATCGCTAGCATCTGCAGACTCATTTACCAGCTCTACAAATAATACATTCCGTCTTCCGTAGGCATTGAATATGCCAATGGACCATGTGCGCTCGTAATACTTTCTTTTCTTCTTTGTGAAATTCAACCCAATGTCTAACCTGTGAATGGCCGGGAGCCTGTAGTTATTCCAAGCCACAAAATTGTAAGTATACCTGGCACTTGATACACCCGGCGCCGGTGATATGAGCAGGTTGTTATCAAAGTCGGGGTATATCTGGTCGGGTAGTGTAATGGCCTCTCCACTCATATAGGTCCAGCTGGCTGCAGCATCAAATTTTTCTGATGGCTGGAATAATAATGTGGCTTTAATATTATGCTGCCTGTCGAACCTGTATGGAAAGGCTTTGCCACCATTCAATTGTGCAAACTTGCGCCATGTTCGCGACCATGTATAGGCCGAACCAAAAGTAAACGCACCAAGTTTGGCTTTTACAGATGCTTCCAGGCCATAGCTCCAGCCGGTACCTTGTATTATTTTCTCATCCCACTGCAGCGTATTGTCAAACAGGTTTTTGCCTACGTTATAAGTGGTTGTATTCTGTATGTCTTTATAATAACCTTCCAGGTTATAAGAAATAGCTTTGGATGGCTTACCTGCATACCCCAATGTAACGAGTGATGCCTCTTCGGGTTCTACACGTGACGAACTAGGGAGCCAGAAATCAGTGGGTAAGCCGTACGACGTATTGCTGATAAGATGCAGAAACTGCGCCATCTGTGAATAAGATGCATAGATGCTGTGCTTAGGGAACAGTTTATAAGATGTATAAAACCGGGGCTGTATACTTGAATAATTAAAACGATTGCTGAACCAATTGGCAAAATGAAGGCCGGGACGGATGACCCACTTCTCATTAATCTTTACTTCATCTTCTGCAAAGACTACAAATTCATTTGATTTAAACTTATCGGGCCGCACACCGCTCATTATTCCTGTTGAAGTCAGCTGCATATCTGTAGGTACAAATGATGATACAGATATATTGGCGCCAAACTCTATACGCTGGGTTGCGGTAGCATACCAGTTGGCATGAAGGCGGAGTGACAGCTCTTTGATAGATGAACTGCCTTTATAGGCATCCCCCTCCGTTATGACGTTATTCTCGAATACCTGCAACCTATCTTCCAGTACGTATTTAAACTGCGTATAGGCGACCGTAGTATTGAGGAATAGTTTGGGATTGATGATGGTATTCCATCGCGTACTCAATGCTGTGTTTCCCCACCTTGTCTTAAAGCCTACATCATTTACCGAAATGCCAAGCCCATCTCTTCCATTATAAAAACTGAAATAGAGCCGGTTGTTTTTATTTAGAATATAATTGGCTTTGCCATTTACATCATAAAAATTGAAGATTACATCATTGGTGAAAGGCCTCCACAATACATCCAGCCAGGTGCGCCTGGCAGATAACATGATAGATGCCTTGTCTTTTATGACAGGGCCCTCTACATTCAGGCTGCTTTTTACGAGCCCCATAGTAAACTGTCCACCCCAGCGCTGCATATCACCATCCTTCGTGTTTACATCTATTACAGACGACAAACGTCCGCCGAACCGTGATGGAAACGCGCCTTTATGAAAATCAACCGACTTGATAGCCTCTGAATTAAAAACGGACGTAAGGCCAAAAAAATGTTCTATATGGTATAGCGGTATGCCATCCAGCAGGTTCAGGTTTTGGCCGGGATCGCCACCACGTACCATAATACTGCTACTGCCATCCACACCACCCTGTACGCCGGCAATATATTGCAGGGAACGCATTATATCATTTTCACCCAACAGGGCTGGTGTACTTTTTATATCGCTATATACCAGTTGCAGGTGGTCTGGCGATGTTTCTTTATCTGTAGTCACCTTTACTTCACTCAGCATATTCTGTGGTGAAAGCAGGATATCCCTGCGATGCTCTGACGACTCATTTATATAAAGGGTATCCGGTTTATATCCTATATATGAGCACAGGACCCGATGCCTATCGGCGGGTATGGTGAGGCTATAGTAGCCGTAGCTATTGGTAGTGGTGCCTATGCCCAGCTCAGGTATATATACCATGGCACCTATCAACACTTCTTTATTCAATTGTTCTTTTACATAGCCATTAATAGTAACCCTGTCTTTCCTTATGTTTTTTGTTGTGCTGCCATCAGATGCTATGATGAGTATTTTGCTACCGCTTTCTTTAAGTGCTACTTGTTGCCCGGCCAATACCTGCAATAAGGCATCCATCACGGTTGTTTCAGTTGCCGGCAGGCTTACTTTTTTCCGGGTGTCTACATAGGATGTGCTGTAGGATATGGAAATACCCGAACGCTTTTCTATATCGTGTATGTATTTTTTTACAGAACCTTCTGTGAAAGTGGGCGTGTACTTTTGGTATAATAAATTGGCCTGCGCCCGGGCAACAAGCTGGCACAATACACAATACAGGCAAATAAGGCATACAAGCACTCCCTTCCTCATAGGCTACTTTGCCATTATAACGTATTGATTGCCTTTTTGTTGCCATTGGCAATGTGCTACCAGGCACAATTCATCCAATGCTTCTTCTAATGATTGATTATTGAAACTGATAGTGATCTGTTGTTCGGCTACTTGGGGCACCATAGAAAGGTCTATGCTGATGGAAGCATTGTAAACAACAGACAAATCTTCGATGATTTTGCCGAATGGCTGATTGTCATATACAAGCTCTTTATTTTTCCAGAAAAGGAAATTACTGTCCGTAATAGGGGCTTCCGTTAGTTTATCAGCTTTCAGGTCGCCTTGCTCCCCTTTAGTGAGTATCACATAGGTTTGCTTATTCTTTGCCGATGTCATTTGCACCTTGCCGCTGGTTACTTTTACGCTTGCAGTGGTTTCATCGCATACCACATCAAACGAAGTTCCCAATACTTTTACCGATGCAGCACCTGCGTCTATAACAAAAGGCTTGCTTTCATCTCTTGCCACCTGGAAATACGCTTCGCCATCCAGCGATACATTTCTTTGATGGGCAGCAAACACTTCGGGATAGGTTATTTTGCTGCCTTTTCTTAGTGTGATATGCGAGCTGTCTGGCAGCACTAAATCTATATTGTCATTCGTAGCTGCTATTTCTACCATTGCCGTTTGTGAAAATGGCTTTATGATGAAAATACCTGCCAGCAGGATGGCTGCCGCGGCAACGAGGTATTTACCCCATAGCGGGAACTTAACGGTCTTTTGCCTTTCAGGGGTAGCGGTAGTGATTGTTTTACCGGCCATTTTCTGCCAGGCAGCGGCAGTATCAAAGTTTTGGGCACTAAACAGGTCTTCCGATTGCCATAGCTTCATTATCTGCTCATACTCCGCCTTGTGGCGGGCATCAGCAGCCAGCCAAGCTTCCAGCTCGCGCATTTCTGCTGCGGTAGCTTCGCCCGATAGCTTTTTGGCAATAATGATATCTATCTGCTCGTTCATCTTTCCTGCTTTGCTTATATAAAACGCATAGGACAGTTAAAACCCCTATGGGAATAATATATTTTTAATAAATAATACAAAAAACGCAATAGCAGCGCCTGCTTTTACAAAATCGCGCAATGTTTTGATGGCTTTGCCCATCTGGTTTTCTACCGTTTTTACCGAAAGGTCCAGCGTTTCTGCAGCTTGCTTGTAGCTAAGGCCATGCAATTTTACCAACAAAAAAACCTCTTTACATTTTGGTGGCAACTGGTCCAGTGCTGCTTGTATCTTCCGGGTATGCTCATGGGCATCTTCCGTTAGTTGACGGTTGGTAATAAATGGTTCAGGCGTGGGCTCCGGTGTGTTTTCGGTAAAGTGTATGCCCGAACTGTTTTGTTTCCTGAGCGCCGTGATGCAATTATTACGAACAGCGGTAATAAGGTAAAAGCGTGCATTGGCAGAAGCTACCAGGTCTTTTTTCTGTTCCCAGAATTTTACGAAGGTTTCCTGCACAATATCTTCTGCAAGGTGGCTATCCTGCATATAAGACATGGCATGCCTGCAAAGGTTGTTATACTCCCTCTCAAACAGTTCTTTAAATGCATTTTCTAACGCGGGCATCTGGTCTTATCGGAATTGACGCAAAGTAAATAAAACTAATGCATAATACCCGCCTGGTAAACAGAAAAACAACAAGAGCCTTGACAGACTGTAATACAAATGCCGGATAAGATGGAAATGGCGCGCAAAAGCGCACCGGTGGCACCAATCTTTTATTCCATGCCATATGAAGGTTCATATTGGCACATCGGGATGGAGTTATAAAGAATGGAAAGGAACATTTTATCCTAACGAACTGAAAGCGACCGACTGGCTGGAACATTATTCCAAAACGTTTGACACAACGGAGATCAACAACAGTTTTTATCGTTTACCCAAAGCCGAAACCGTGCTGAAATGGGCAGAAAAGGTGCCGGATAATTTTACCTTTTGTCCTAAAATAAGCAGGTACTTGACGCATATAAAACAATTGAAAGAGCCGGAAGAACCATTAGAACGATTTTTCAACCTGTTTGCACCTATTAAAGAGAAGTTGGGCCCGGTATTGATACAACTGCCGGCTTCTGTAAAGTTTGACTATGATATTGTGGGCTATTTTTTCGGATTACTTAAGAAGCAATACAAAGGTTATGCATTTGCCCTGGAAGCCCGGCACGACACATGGATGGAAAACGACGCACTCGACCTGATGGCAAGCCATGACATAGCATGGGTCATATCACAATCGGGCGTTGGTTTTCCTTATTCTGAAATGGTAACATCCAGGAATATTTATGTACGCTTTCATGGCCCTAAAGAGTTATACGGCTCTTCCTATACAGATAGCCAGTTAAAAGATTTTGCAGATAAGTTTAAAGCATGGCTAAAAGAAGGGCATACCATCTGGACTTATTTCAATAACACCATGAATGGCATAGCTATAGATAATGCATTGAAACTAGAGGAACTGCTTAAGTAGCTACCTGTACAGCACCTGGCAGTTATTGCAGTAAAAAGTACGCCGGTTGGTTTTACCCAGGTATTCTTTAATGATGGGTAAATTACAACGATGGCATGTTTTCTTAGTATGCGCCAACCAATGCTTTTTCAGTTCATATTTTTTCTTCCATTCCAGAAAGTCGAATGCATATGCCCGTGCTTCACGCACCATATCATTCAGTTGTTTAGCAGGCAAGGCGCCAACGAGGCTCTTAGGGTGCACCTTTATACGATACAGCACTTCATTCTTGATGATATTACCGGAGCCTGCAAATATATCCTGATTCAGCAGCGCATCGCATACCAGCATATCCGGGTGTTCTTTCAATTTCTTTTTGGCCTTAGCAGCACTCCAGTCATCTGCCATCACATCGGCACTCCAGTCATACACATCATTCAGGGCCTCTTCTATGATCTTCAAGGAGCAACTGTAAAAACTGATCTCGCCATTTGCAAATTTCAGCCGCAACCTTGGTGCAGTTTGCTTGCGCTCATTTATAGTATAAGAGCCAAACAACATGAAGTGTATGCGTACGGTGAACCCTTTAAAGCATATCAGAAAGTGTTTCCCCCAGCTCTTGAAGTCTGTGATAGTTTTATTAGCAAGGCGCTGTATATCTTGTTTGCTATTGCCCGATACCTGCAATACCTTCTTACGCTTGAACGCTGCTACGGCTTCTTTTAAAATGACTATTGAAGGACCTTCCGGCATGTGTTTTCAATTTATGATATACTTTTTTTCACCGCTTCCATAGCAGCATCTCCATCTTTTATATCCAATATCCGGAAACTATTACCGTTCATTTGCTGGTAATATGCAAAGAAGGTGACCCACTCTTTTACCAGGTCCTTTGGCAGTTCATCTATCACACAAATATGCTCATACACTTTTGATAGAGTTGGTATAGCTACAACCCGGTCATTCCGTACCTGTTTCCCGTTCTTGCTTTGCTCCACTTGTATTATACCTATAGGGCGGCACTGCGCAAGACAACCTGTCACTAATGCATCTTCCGTATAAACCATCACATCCAACGGATCGCCATCTTCCGCTTTTGTGCCCGGCACGAAACCAAAATCTACAGGGAAAAAAGAACCCGCCGGCAATATTTTGCCTAGAATAAAAAGGCCGGTAGCCTCATCATATTTTTTATACTTGTTGCGGCTGCCACGTGGGGTTTCTATTACCACATTCAGGTGGCCGTTTTCATCTGTAGGTGGCGGTAGTTTCATACGGATATTTGATAGCGAAGTAAGTGAAAAATTATGCCAGTGATGATGGTATAATTCTTTAGCTGATGCAGTATGGCAAAGGAAGAAGTAAAAAAAGAACAGGTAACGCTTCATCATATCACAGAGCGGCTGCAGCCTTATTTTGCTACTATCAGGCAATATTGCATAGACCACCAGCAAACCATAGCGGTAGCAGAAAGCGTTACATCCGGTTTCATACAATTATTACTAAGCGCAGCTACAGATGCACGTTGTTTTTACCAGGGTGGCATTACCGCATATAATACTGCACAGAAAACAAGACATCTGGATATTGAACCTATACAGGCCGATGCCTGCAATGCGGTAGCCAATAACATTGCTATACAGATGGCCACAAACGTATGCGGTATGTTTTGCAGCCAGGTAGGCATTGGCATTACAGGTTATGCCACACCTGTACCCGAACAAGGCATAGAGGATATATATGCATACATGGCCATCGTGCAGAATGGGAAAATACTATACAAAGGAAAAATAAAAGCAGCAGGCGAGGCTATGGAGGCACAGTTATATTATGCAGAGCGTGCCATCAAAACATTGGCTACACATCTTAAACCTAAAAAATAAAGGGAGCTGCCAGGCTCCCTTTATACATATACTTTAAAGGCTATTTCTTAACTATCTTCCGTACTATCGTTTCATCGCCCGAAACGAACTTTACGATATATACCCCCGGTGCATAACCGGCAAGGCTGATGGTGCTGATACCTGCTGTGGCGGTAACAGCTTCTGTATGCAGTGTACGTCCTTGCAAGTCGGTCAGTAATATTTCACCCTTATTACCGTTCATTGTATAATTCACTTCCACATTCGTTGTGGCAGGGTTAGGATAAATATCGACCTGTGCGGTTACCTTACCTACTTTGGGTGTGTTTAACGGAAATTCAGCAGTGAAGTACAGGTTGTACCAGGCGCCGAAGTCGCCACCTTTTGTGCCATAAGGGCCGGAACTACCGCCGGTAATATTTTTAATGATAACACCGCTGGCATTGCGTATCTGCAGGTTACCGGTACCTTCATATGGTGTAAACGCCCAGAAGTCGAGGCCATCTTTATTTATATTAGTTACACTGGTAGATGCGCCATCATCATAAAACCTGAAATAGTAGCAGTCGCCGGGTGTCAGGTTCAGTGTATCCTGGTAGGTAGTTTCATTAGCGAAATTGCCCCTGTCATATACCACCTGGTTGGTGCTTGCATTAATGACCCTATAATAGTTTTCACTGGCATCTTTATTGCTCCTGAAATAGATGATGATACGCTTAGGCATTACCTCAGGTGCTGTGTAGTCTGATTCCTGGCTATTGTCATCATTAAACTGGTCGGCCTGGCCATTAGGGTTTTTAATAGTGGCTATGAACTTGCCACTGCCTGCAGGCCAGCTTACAGGGGTGGTCAATGTTATGGTATCAGATTCCAGGAACGGAATATTACCCGTCCATTGGAATGTTGACATAGTGCCGCCCACTGCGCCATATTCTATCGTAGCGCTGGTGAGCGCATCTTTACCATTGTTTTTTATTACAATGATGGGGCTGTTACAGATAGGGTTCAATCTTTTGTTCTCTTTTTCAGCACTTGGGGCCAGTATGGCCTCCAGCTCTGCATCTATGGTATTGGCGGGGTCGCCATATTCTATCATAAATGCGGTAGACATCAGGTTGCCGAAATTCTTGTATGCTGTATATGGCTGCATATCCATGTCTATATAGTGCTGAGTACCGCCTGTTACACCGGCTATATCTACATCATCGTATCGTACGGGTGAGCCGGGGCACCAACCAGCGCGGTCATATATCCAGGTACCGGCCTGCGGGTACACTGCATTGTAACCACAGTCGTTCCGCCATATATCTTTACGGCTTATTTCATTGCCATCCCATTTTACCGACCTGTATTTGCTGCAAAACTCCATGCAGCCTTCTGCGCTATCGCTACCATGGCCGGTATTTATCAGGCGCAGGCGCACGGCTTTGGTTTGGGCATCGAGTGTATTGGTATCCGGCACTAAGTAATTTTCCACAGGATTGGCCGGGTTGCCCATCTGGTAAGAACCGCTCCATAATTTGGTAACTGCTATCGGCTCTCGCACAGGTGTACCTTCTATGCAAATGAATTTTACATTTATCTTCCAGCCACGGTCGGTATTGCCTTCGTAGCCGGTGTGCTTATATATTACCTCTACGGAATCGTGCAGCAGGGGTGCAAAATCGGTCACATCAAAATACCAGTTATGGTCCCAGTTCATAGCTGAATTCCAGTAGAAACCATAAGGTGTGATATACCTGGCTATCTCATAATCGAGTACCGGCCCGGTAACACCGCCTTTACGGCCAAGATATACATGGTTCAGGTAATCCCATTCGCCACACTTCATGCCGGGGGCACATTCAAACTTTAGCGACAACAACACTTTACGGTATGAAGTAGCCACACCGGGAAACTCTGCCCATTGAGGGTACAAAGTGTATCCCACACCCGGATCTGTTTTAATAACCACATCCTGGTGAGAAGTGACTACCGTAGTATCGAGTGCAGCATCGGCAGCATACACAGAAAGCGCTGCAAAGACGGTTAGTAATAATTTCTTCATTAGCTTATTTTTATAGCGGCTGATACAATATTATATAATAAATAAATAACCTTCCCTCGTTTACATCAAAATAGCGGCCAAATCATTAAAATCATGTAAATAGTTAACTATATTGCAATGTTGCATTTACCTCTAATACTCCAATTATTGTTTTTTTGAATATTTTTAATGTAACGAACTGATACATGAAACAAAGTATCCTCCTTGTAGAAGATGAAAAAAAGATAGCCGATACCCTACACGCCGGACTTGCCGAGGAGAATTTTTCTGTAGCCGTAGCTTATAACGGCTTGGAAGGGAAGAAGTTATACCTAAGCAACGAGTATGACCTGATCATACTGGATATTAATCTGCCGTTTGTGAACGGGTATGAGCTGTGCCGCCTGATACGCGAGAAGGATAGCCGCATCCCCATCATCATGCTGACGGCGCTCAATTTTACCGATAACAAAATAGAAGGGTTTGAACTGGGTGCGGACGATTACATTGTTAAGCCATTTGAATTCAGGGAATTACTGGCCCGCATAAAGGCATTGCTGCGCAGGGCCGATGCAAAGGCAGAAGCTGTGGAAGAACGGCTACTGACCATTGCCGACCTGGAAGTGAACCTTGACAATAAAGAGGTGAAACGCAGCGGCCAGAAAATAACACTGACTGCCAAGGAATTTCAGCTGCTGGAATACCTGATGAAAAATAAAGGCCGCGTAGTATCGCGCGCTGATATTGCTAAAGACGTTTGGGATATAGACTTTGATACCCAAACCAATGTGATAGATGTGTATGTGAACTTCCTGCGCAAGAAACTGGATAAGGACTTCAGTCCGAAACTGATACACACACAGGTGGGCATGGGATATATTTTAAAAACCGAGGCAGAGTAATGCAAATCAAATACCGGATAACCTTTGGCTACGCACTGATAGTAACCATATTGCTGCTATTGGTTTGCGGTACCATATATTTTCTTTCGGTACGCGAGCGGGAAGAGCAGTTTGAAAAGCGACTGTGGGTAAAAGCAAACAGTACGCGCCAGTTGTTAAAAACCAAGGGTGTCACGCACGATAT
This sequence comes from Flavipsychrobacter sp., assembly GCA_036406055.1. Taxonomy (GTDB): domain Bacteria; phylum Bacteroidota; class Bacteroidia; order Chitinophagales; family Chitinophagaceae; genus Polluticoccus. The sequence continues at coordinate 18,928 of DASWWE010000031.1, forward strand.
CATCGTAAGCATCAATAAAAATTCGGCCAGCTCTATGGCGGAAAAGGCCGTACAGATATACGACCGTAACGACAAGCTGATATTTGAATATAAAGATGACAGCCTGGAGGCACTTAACATCCCCGCCAATGTACTGACAGAAGTAAAGAAGCATAGCCCTTATTATTTTCAAACCGACATACGAGATGCTGTTGCCACCTGGGATGGCGCCGATATCAACCCACAGATCATTATTATAGCAGCATATGATGTTGATAGGATTGCATGGCTTTCTACCCTGAAAATAGCTTTGACACTTTGTTTTGTAGGGTCTCTCCTTATCTTCTTATTGTTTGGGTACTGGTATGCCGCACGTGTAGTGCGTTCTATCAGCGCACTGACTGCGAAACTCACCCAAATATCTTCCGAAGCCTTTTCGGCACGGCTTACTACCGGTAAAGAAAAAGATGAGCTGCAGGAACTGGCCACTACCATCAACAACCTGCTGGACAGGCTACAATCATCCTTCGATACACAACGGCGTTTTCTTTCCAATGCATCGCACGAACTGACCACACCTTTGGCTGCCATATCCAGCCAGCTGGATGTAGCCCTGCATAAAGAACGTACGAATGAAGAATACCGCAAAGTATTTCTATCTGTAAAAGATGACGTGAAGCGCCTGGCTTTGCTGGTACGCAGCATTTTGGAAATAGCCAAAGCCAGTGGCTCCGTAGGCGGCATCGAGCTGAATAAAGTGCGTATAGACGAACTGCTGATGCGCATACCCGTAGAAATGAAAAAGATAAGCCAGCTATATGATGTGAAGCTATCTTTTGAAGACTTCCCGGAAAGCGAGGGCTACTATATATTATATGGCAACGATGCGCTGCTTTATAGCGCATTCCGGAATATCATACACAATGCCTGTAAATTCTCTAAAGACAAATCGGCATTGGTAACGCTTACCTATACCTACCAAAACATTGTAATAGAAGTAAAAGATAACGGCCCCGGTATTGCACCCGAAGAATTGGAAAATATCTTCCAGCCATTCTTCAGGGGTAATAAATATGAAAACACCAACCTGATACACGGTACCGGCCTTGGCCTGGCACTTGCCCACCGTATCATAGAGCTGCACAAAGGCGATATTTATGTAGAATCGGTAGTTGGGGAAGGCAGTACTTTCAGCATTTTCCTGCCGGTAGATAGCACTAAGACCTATAAAAAATAAAGGAAGCCCGAAAGCTTCCTTTATTCTCTTTATTCTGTAGTTATTTTATTACTTAGCTATAGAGAATTCACCTTTCTGCACCAGTGCACCCGATTTATCAGATACGCGATACATATACACGCCATTTGCCAGTGCAGATACGTCTACACCTGTTTTGCCACTCACTTCTTTGCGGATAACCACGCGCCCTGACATATCATATGCCTGCCAGTTCAACGATTGTGCTGTTGTATTTTCAACATACAGCATACCACTTGCAGGTACAGGATAGCATTTTACTACCGTTGCATTAGCTGTAG
>DASWWE010000032.1:0-8744 GCA_036406055.1 Flavipsychrobacter sp.
CCTGAAGCTACCTGCAGTAGTGTAGGTATGCGATGGATTTTGAGCCGTAGAGCTGTTGCCATCACCAAAGTTCCAGTAATAGGATGTGGCACCTATAGAGGTACTGGTGAAGTTGGTAGTAAGCGGGGGCGTACAGCCAAACCTGTTGCTGGCGCTGAAACCGGATATCGGCTTGGTGCCTATGCGTATATAGTTGGTTTTAGACAAAGAGCGCGAGCAACCATTGCCATTTGTAACCAGCAGCGTAACTGTGTAATTACCCGTAGCAGTATAGGTGTGCGAAGGGTTGGCAGTTGTTGAGGTGTTACCATCGCCAAAATCCCATAGGTAGGTAGTAGTACCCGAACCACCCGGAACCGAATTATTGGTAAAGCTGATAGTGCGTGGTAATGTGCAGGAAGGTGTAGAGTCGGCAGTAAATGCTACTACAGGGCTGGCAGCCACTGTAATGTAGTTGGTCACCGTACGCGTATTTGTACCGCTGGCATTGGTAACCGTCAGCGATACGGTATAAGAACCGGCTGTGATATAAGTAGTAGACGGATTTTGTAAAGTAGAAGTAGTACCATTACCGAGGTCCCAATACCATGAGGTAGGGGAGTTTGTACTATTGTCAGTAAAGTTTACCAGGATGGGGGCACAACCTGAAGTAATATTGGATGTAAAACCAGCAACCGGCGCCTGAGCATTGGCAACGGTTGAGAATAACAATCCAAGGCTTATACACAATAATGCGTATAGGTACCTGTTCATAAGTTACATATATTAGTTAGAAATCTCTCATGCAATGTATACTGTCATTTAGCTCTCTCAGGGACACGAGTATATATTGCAATGGTGCAAATGTAATTAAATTGTGGATAAGCTGTGAGGATTTGACATCAAATGTGGAAAAGTTGATATTTTAATAACCTGAAAATTAGACAATAGCCTAACGCTTTGCATATCAATAGATAAGCAAAATAGCGACAATTTAAAAAATGTTGAAAAACTGTTAGTAACCTATTGCAGTTGCCTTTTATACATCTGAATGGTGTTTTCCAGGCCATAATAAATAGCATCTGATATCAATGCATGGCCTATAGATACTTCCTCAAGGTTGGGAATAGAAGATGCGAAGAATTTAAGATTGTGCAGATCGAGGTCGTGACCGGCGTTAAGGCCCAAACCTTTTGCAGCAGCAGCATTCGCAGCTTTTATATAGTCAAATATAGCTGCGTCCTTATTTATATGATATTGTTTAGCATACGCTTCCGTATACAGCTCTACCCTATCTGTACCTGTATCTGCAGCGGCCGTCACCAGGTCGGCAACAGGATCTACAAAGATGGAAACCCGTATACCTGCATTTTTAAATATAGCAATAATACGTTTCAGGTAATCTGCCTTCCCTATTGTATCCCAGCCATGATTGGAAGTCAACTGGCCCGGATCATCGGGAACGAGTGTTACCTGTGTAGGCAGTGTTTCCAATACCAAATCAACAAATTTGTCTTCCAGCGGATTGCCTTCAATATTAAACTCTGTAGTAATGATTGGTTTTATTTCACGCACATCGCTGTAGCGGATATGGCGTTCATCGGGGCGGGGATGCACCGTAATGCCATCTGCACCAAAACGTTGGCAATCAATAGCAGCTTTCAGAACGCTGGGATTATCGCCACCACGGCTATTACGCAGGGTAGCTATTTTATTGATGTTTACGGAAAGCTTTGTTGCCATTATACCGATCGTTTCGCCAAAATTAATGCGCATTTCAGTTTATTTTGCAGCTAACATGGGGTTATCTCGCTTTTTTAACAACCGGCTGGCTATAAACAAATCGTTACTGATAGCAGGCATGGCTATGCTCAGTGCTTGTAGCAATAGGGTACAAGAAAGCAGGGATAACACTTTCTACCTCAATTTCTCCAGTGGTACGCTGGAATCTATAGATCCGGCCTTTGCCAAAGACCTGTATACCATGTGGAGCGATCACATGGTATACAACACCCTGGTAGAAACCGATAACAACCTGCACCTGGCGCCCAGCCTGGCTAAAAGATGGGAGGTAAGTGCGGATGGACTGGAGTATCGCTTTTACCTGCGCAACGATGTTTATTTTCATGATGCCCCGGAGTTTCCCGGTAGTAAAGGCCGGTTGATGACCGCGGCAGATGTGGTATATAGCTTTAATCGCATTATAAACCCAAAAGTAGCATCGCCCGGTGCATGGATATTTAACGATCGCGTGGCTGATAAAGCACCTTTTACTGCTATAAATGATACCACCCTGCTTATTCGCCTGAAAGCACCTTTCCGCCCCCTGCCAGAGATACTGAGCATGCCTTATTGCAGTGTGGTGCCGCATGAGGTGGTAGAGAAATGGGGCAAGGACTTTCGCTCGCATCCATGTGGTACAGGGCCGTTTCAATTTAAATACTGGGATGAAGGCAATGTACTGGTGCTACACCGCAATCCTCACTACTGGGAACGAGATAGTGCAGGGAATCAACTACCATATCTTGCTGCGGTACAGGCTACGTTTGTAGATAGCAAAGCCACAGAATTTCTGCTGTTTCTGCAAGGGAAGGTAGATTTTGTAAATAATATAGATGGTTCGTTTAAAGACCTGGTACTATCGAAAAACGGTGATCTGAAAAAGGAGTTCAGCAACCGTTTCCATATGACCAAGCAAACCTACCTGAATATGGAATACATCGGCTTCCTGACAGATAGTACGAACAAACACGTAAAAGGCTCACCGGTGCTGAACCCTTTGGTAAGACAGGCCATCAATTATGCCATTGACAGGCAAAAGATTGCCACTTACTTCCGTAATGGGGTGGTGATGCCGGCAACATCGGGCTTTATACCGGCAGGTATGCCCGCTTTCGATAGTAGCGGCAGGTATGGTTTCAGTTACAACCCTGCAAAAGCTTTGGAATTGCTGGCGAAAGCAGGCTATCCCAATGGGAAAGGTTTACCTCCAATTACCATATTAACGCCGGATAACTGGAGCGATATTATCAACTTCATGGCCACACAGCTACAAGAGGTAGGCATACGCCTGAATGTAGAAATCATACAGCCCAATTTCTTGAAGCAACAAATGTCGCGTTCTGAAGTACCTATGTTTCGTGCGCAATGGATAGCCGACTATCCAGATGCAGAAACTTACCTTGTTTTCTTCAACGGTGATTTTCCGGCTCCGCCAAATTATACCAGGTTTAATAACAGCACCTTCAATAAATGGTATGCAGAAAGCCTGAACCTTCCGGACACGGCACGGTGGAAAATGTATCAGCAAATGGATAGCCTGGTAATGAGCTATGCGCCTGTGATCCCTTTGTATTACGACAGGCTGCTGCATTTTACGCAAAACCGCATTTCAGGTTTTAGTGCGAACCCCATGAACCTGATAGATATAAAACGGGTACGTATTGCTAAAAAATAAAGGGAGCTTTCAGCTCCCTTTATTTTTACTTTAAAAATCTATCTATTTCTTTTTATACTTGGCCATCAGATCTGTTACCGATGTGCGCCTCATGTATTCGGGATTTAATTCGGTGAATACTTTAGTCCGTCTTGGTGCTGCTTTTAAAGCTTTTTCCAACTGCAGCATTGCTTCTTTTGTCTTACCCAGTTCAAACAATATGGCTGCGTGGTAATACCTGAAGTCGGGCTTATCGCCGCAATGCTCGCGGGCTACTTCCAGTTGCGTCAGTGCTTCATCAAAATATCCTGAAACATACAGCCCTTTCAGCAATGCTATCCAGGTGGTTTTATTTCCCGGTTTCAGTCGTACAGCATTCAGGTAGCACACCAGCGCCTCGCTGTGCGCATCCATTTCCATCAGGCAGTTGCCGATAGCCATACAGTAAGATGCATTGTCCTTATCAAGGTGCAACGCTACAGAATATGATTTTACAGCTTTATCCCATTGTTTTTCCCTTGCATAGGTTTCACCTATTTTAAAGAAAATCGTATCATCCTGCGGGCTGAGCTGTGAAGCCTGCCTGTAGAAATAACGGGCTCGCTGAAAGTTCTTTTGCTTTTCCCAGCAATACCCCATGGCTTCAAATATCACATCTTCAGCTTTGGCTATTTCCAGGTGTTTTTCCAGTACTTCAATAGCTTTTTCGTACCACTTCAGGCGCATGAACGCATCTGCCATATTGCGATATGCAAACTCGAATTTTTCATCGATAGCCACGCAGTATTCATATGCGTCAATGGCTTTCTCATACAGCTTTAGCCCCTGGTAAGCTGCACCGAGGTTGAACCATGCCAGTGCATTATAGGGGTCTTCTTCTGTAAGCTGTGTATGGAGTGTGGCGCTCTCTTCCAGTCGCTTAGTGAAATCGGCCCAAAAACAGATTTTTTGCAGGGCTTCCTCATTGCGGCGGTCTATCTTAATAATGCGTTTCAACGTATCGAACACGGCATCAAACTCTTCACACTCGTCATATACATCCGACAGTTCTAACAAAAGCTCTATTTTCTCTTTCCCTTCAAATTCTTCGGTGCGTTGTTCCAGCCATGCAGCAGCCTGGTCATATTTGAACTGGCTGAGCAATATATCTGAACGCAGTAATGTAGCATCGAGGCTTTTCTGGTCATACTGTTCCAATTCATCGAGCGTCTTTAATGCCTGTCCGTATTTCTGAGATTGTGTCAAAATTTCGGCCCTGAGCAATAAGACAGAAGAAGAAAATGGATAATACGTGCGTGCTATATCGCAGGCGAGCAATGCTTGTTCTTCATTACTGCTTTGGAAATAATATTCAATAATGCGCTCAAAATCATCCTCATCCATCATTCCAACACCTTCGCCATTCTTTACGAGCTCGTAACGTTGCAACAGTTCGTCCATCGAGCCCCCTTCATCGTCAAAATAATCGTCATCAAACATAGCAACCTATTTATACCAAAGTTAACAAAATATCGTTCCAGCCAATAGCAGCCAATGTTAACACACTGTAAAAATGCACATCTTATCAACATGTAAAAACGCCTTGAATATCAAGGCGCTAAGTAGTTAATATAATATTTTATTATTGGCTTATTGTTGTGTGGGGCGTACCGGAACCGTTACATATACTAAACCTTTTTTTGCAGACGCGGGTAAAGTATACGCCATATTACCCCAAATGGTTTGAGAGCGGATGATATCCCAGCCCTTGATATACAGGAAATAGTTACCTTCTTTCAACTCGGTAAATATGGCCATAGGTGTGCCGTCTACTATTTTAATTTTGGCAGAATCATCGTATTGATTATTAGCAGGTATAACTTCGGCGTCATATTTAATATACACCTTTCCGCTATCTACTTTAATACCGTTGGCATCGGCTATCACACGCATTGTAGCCATGCCACCTGTACCACCTATTGCGGGTGGTGTGGTAGGAGTAGGCTTATTATCATCCTTACAAGCAAAGAGTGCTATTGAAACTACTGCTGTCAGCAGTGTATTTTTAAACCAAGCTGATTTCATTGAATGGCATTTTTACGGGTGATGAAGATACAAAAAACGAATTTAAAATTGCTAATACCTTATACTATTAATTATCAGTCAAATTCGTCACTTCGTTTCTGCAGCGGGTGATGGCTTGCTTTCATTCCATAAACGGTCGAGCGCGGTGACTACATAGGTTGTTTTCTTATACTTATTCGCGTCTTCGTCCAGCAGTTCGGTAGCCTGTGTGATGCGGATCATCCTATCGGCCCTATTGATGTTTACGGGTTCCCCATTAGGGAAACGGTACACAGCATAACGTACTTTTTCTTTGCCGGCATGCTGCCATTGCAATAAGGTGCCCTGTGAAGATGGTATAGCTTTCAGTGCCGGCGGGGCTACAGGAGGTATGCTATCCAGCCACGTCATAACCGGTGGCAGGGCATAATACATATTGTAATGCGCCACGCTATCGGCCATGGCGGATATTATTTTATCGAAGCTGGAAGTACTGTAAAATACATGGCTGCTATGCTGCGTCGTTTTGCGTATATCGCGTATCTGCCATAGCAATTCGTTTGTACCTACCCATGGCCCTTTTGCAGCTTCTGCCATCCTATATACACCCAGGCCATAATACATATGACGGCCATAGCTATGTTTTTCCCACCAAGGCAGCAGTATATCGAAAGCAGCTGCGCGGTGCCCATGCTCCCAATAAAGTTGCGGCAGCAGGTAATCGAGCCACCCGCGGCGCATCCACAGCAATACATCGGAATATAAGTCATCATAGCAGGTTTGCCCGCCACGCGTGTTAGAGCCTTCGGGATCTTTAGAGGCATTGCGCCATACGCCAAAAGGACTGATGCCGAATTTCACGTAGCTTTTTTCCTGCTTGATATTGGTGTGCAGTACCGATACAAAAGTGCTTACATTATTGCGGCGCCAGTCGTCTTTCGTAAACCCGCTACCATAACGGGCGAAACTGCGTGCATCGCCAAATTCTTTGCCGGCTATGCGGTATGGGTAGAAATAATCATCAAGGTGGATGCCATCTACATCATAGCGTTTCACTACATCCATAATGATATTGATAACATATTCGCGGGCTTCGGGAATGCCGGGGTCGATGTACGATTTACCACCATATGAAATGACCCAATCCGGGTGTTTGCGTGTGACGTGGTTGGCAGGGTTAGGGTTTGTTTTGCTATCCGTTAGTGCACGGAAAGGATTGAACCACGCATGAAGTTCCATATTACGTTTATGAGCTTCATCTACCATAAATTTCAGAGGGTCGTAATACGGAAAGGGTGGCTGCCCCTGCCTGCCGGTCAGAAAACGGCTCCAGGGTTCGTATTCAGAAGCATACAACGCATCGGATGCTGGACGTACCTGTACGATGACGGCATTGCAGCCTAACTTTTGCAACTGGTTGAGCCTATTAATAAACTCTTGCTGCTGCTGCACAGCCGGAAGGCCGGGTTTGGAAGGCCAGTCGATATTGGATACAGTAGCTATCCATGCCGCCCTGAACTCTCTTTTAATGGGCTGCGCCTGCAATGCGAGGCTGAATGATAGCAAAATGAAAAGGGAACAGTATATGTAACGCATATGTGCGGCGAAGGTAAAATATGTTGCACATAGTTATAGCCTGATGCCACTTAAAAAAACCGCTGCAGGCTTTAACATCTGCAGCGGTTTCTATAAAGGCACTGACATGCAATACTATAGGCTTACCTGGTATTGCAACCAAACAGAACTGGCTTGTGATGCATTATTGATGTCTCCATTGGGTTGTCGCTTAAATACCGGACGCATTTCATAGTTGACAGATATTTTAGCCTGGTGCTTATTGATAAGCCAGTTGACACCGGCATTATAAATATTGAAAGGATCGTTCAGTTTTTGATAATCGGACCATCGGTAAGAAACATATGGCATCAAAGTGCCGAGGTCGCCCAACATGCGTTCCGGCATACGAATACCCAATTGTGCATAGATGCTATTGCCTGTTCCAAACATTGGATATGCATTGCCTGCACCATTGAATACGGTAGCATCAGCATTCCCATTTGCAGGGTTCATGATACCATTGTTGCGAATGTAGTTTTTACCGTAGTCGGTACCGTAGTAACCAACATAAGCTGATATGGCATATTTGTTTTTCATCACTGGCATATCTGCATATACTGCTGCCGACCATAGTAGCATATCATCATATACCGTGTCTGCACCATTCATCCGCCATGTAGCATCGTTTTGGTACATGATGCCTGCTTCCAGGTTCAATACTTTTTTCTCGCCCAGATAGGTACCAGCCATGTAAGGAGTAGTATGCGGTTCTTTATCTAAGAAATTGTACGCAACGAAGCCCTGGTATTGCTTGGAATGGCCATAACCTGCGAATGTTGCATCGGTGCTTATAGCAGGTGGTGTTTGCCCATTGGTCTGTACCGGGAATGGGTCTGAAATGGCCACACGATAATCCACTTTGCCCACCTGCCCACGTGCATACAGGCTTAGTTTACGGGCAAATTCATCTGTCTGATCTACTGTTGCCTGCAAAAAGACAGGTACATCTGTCGTCATGATTGTACCGATACTTGGTTGTGAAAACCTGCTAAGGCCATTCACGATGGTGAGGCCACCACCCAGCTTCAATGCATTGGAATGTTTGAAGACGCTAAACTCTCCTAACGCATCGTGAAAGAAAGCCTGTAGTTTTCTATTACCTGCATTCTGAGAAAGGAAATTAAAATTGTTCATACCAAACTGTGTATAGAAAAATACACGCTCAGTTATTTGTCCGTACAGCTGCATCCTGGTACGCCTCAGGCCTATATCAAAAGTATTATCTTCCGGCCGGCCCAATACTGTAGTGCCGGGATTGCTTTGATTCCAGCGCGCCCATATCTGATTTAGAAAAGTAGCCTTTACATAGCGCTTACCATCAGGGCTCAGGTTATACTTCAGTTCATTGATATTTTGTGTAAATGCTATACTGCTATATAATAAGGCTGCGGACAGAAATACAATCTTCTTCATTTTTAATACCTGCTTGCTCAATTACAAAAAGTGACTTCGCGAAAATAAGGCTTTGAGGAAGTTTTAAAACGGAAAAGATGGAAACAGCTCGAAGCAAACTAATAGCCAGTAAAGCGATACCTTCTAAATTGTTTTCATATCCTTTCTAGCCAAGAATAATATTGGGCCAAGCACCCCTCAGCCTATTACAGTTAGGATAATTGCATAATACATTTTTATGAGATCAATGCTTTATAAATGCACTAGCGCTGACAGT
>DASWWE010000033.1:0-13482 GCA_036406055.1 Flavipsychrobacter sp.
CTGAAATTATAAAGTGTTGCCAACTGTATGCACCTGTGCATATAGACTTTATGAAAACATCTACCGGCTATGCAGAAACTGGCGCTACCACAGCCGCAGTAAAACTGATGCGCAGCCACCTGCCTGCATCCATCGCTATAAAAGCTTCGGGTGGTATTCGTACCTTTGCATTTGCCAAAGAACTGGTAGAGGCCGGCGCTACGCGCATAGGCTGTTCTGCCAGCCTGGCTATAGTAAAAGAGAGCAAAGAAGCTTAGTTTAGCACTGCAACATGAGATATACCCGGTACATACTACTTGTTATTTTATTATCGTTTACCCAAAGCATACATGCGCAAATAGCTGTATCAGAAGATCACCGGTCTACTGTTGGCCAAAGCACAGGCGTAACGGTACATGCCGACCCACGGCTGGATGTATTGCTAAAAAAATACCGTAATGTGCAGCTGGGCGTGATACGTTCCGGGCAAGGCTACCGAGTGCAGATATATAATGGTAATGACCGTAATAAAGCCAACCAGATAAAAGTAGATTTCATGCGCCGCTTTCCGGGCGTACGAACTTACCTTACCTATGTGCAACCACAATTCCGTGTAAAGGTGGGGGATTTCCGTACTCGTGGCGATGCACAGAAGCTATATAACGAAGTAAGCACATTATACAATCCCTGCATGATAGTGCCGGATATTGTTGTAATAAATACACTGAAAGATGATTAACCGCATCCGCGAAAAAGCAGCGCAATATTATCCTGAAGTTCAGGCCATCCGTCATCATATCCATTCCCATCCGGAGCTTTCTTTTGAAGAATATAAAACAGCCGAATTCATATCAGGCAAGCTCACCGCATGGGGCATTAAACACCAAACAGGTGTAGCAGGCACAGGCATCGTAGCGTTGGTAGAAGGTAAAAATCCTGGAAAACACTGTATAGCGTTGCGTGCCGATATGGATGCACTACCGATACAGGAAGCAAACGACACGCCCTACCGCAGCAAGAACGATGGTGTAATGCATGCTTGCGGCCATGATGTGCACAGCAGTTGCCTGCTGGGGGCAGCCAAAATACTGCACGAGCTGAAGGAGGAATTTGAAGGAACCATCAAGCTGATATTTCAGCCGGGCGAAGAAAAACACCCCGGTGGTGCCAGCCTGATGATAGCAGCAGGCGCACTGGAAAACCCTAAGCCCGAAGCCATCTTTGCATTGCATGTGTACCCACATTTACCATCGGGCACCGCAGGTTTTCGTGCAGGCCAGTATATGGCCAGTGCCGATGAGATATACATAACTATAGAAGGCAAAGGCGGCCACGCTGCCCTGCCCCACCAAACGGTAGACCCGATAGCTGTAGCCGCACAGGTAATAACGGGGCTGCAACAAGTGATAGCACGAAAGGGCAATCCATTGATACCGTCTGTGCTCACCTTTGGTAAAATAGCCGGTGGCTTTGCTACCAATGTGATACCCGACAAAGTAGAGATACTGGGCACCTTTCGCACCATGGATGAGAAATGGCGCTACGAAGCCCATAAGTGGATAAAAGACATTATAGAAGAAACCTGCCACGCATACGGCGCAAAGGCTACTGTAGAGATACCTGCCGGCTATCCATCGCTGTATAACGACCCGGCGCTAACCATGCATGCCGAAAGCTGGGCGCGTGAATATGTAGGGGGTGAAAATGTACACACATTAGATATGCGTATGGCTGCTGAAGACTTCAGTTTCTATACGCTGGATATGCCGGGTTGTTTCTTCCGCATAGGTACTAACAAAAACAACGAACAGTTTACCAAGCCTGTGCATAATGCAGGCTTTGATATAGATGAAGAAGCGATGAAAACAGGCGTAGGTCTTTTCACCTGGGTTGCTATCAATGCGATGAACAAAAAATAGCCAGTACAAAAAACATATACCATGGATAAAATAGAACTAACGGAATTAGCCAACAGATTATTCATGTACACTGATTACCATCGTTGGGTAGACCTGCTGAACGAGGTATTTACGGAAGATGTATGGGTAGACATGGCATCGGCAGGTGGTGGTGCGCCAAAAGCAATGAAGGCGAAAGACCTTTGCATGATGTGGGCAGATGGCTTTACAGGGTTGGACAGTGTGCATCACCAGGCGGGCCATTACCTTATAACGGTCGATGGAGACAATGCCGACATATTTGCATATGCTGTAGCTTATCACTTAAAGACGAGTGCTACCAAAGGCACCACCCGTTCATTCGTAGGCAGCTACGACCTGAAAGCTGTAAAAACAGCAGCCGGATGGCGGCTGAACCAGTTTAAGTACAACCTGAAATTTATAGACGGTAACGCAACATTGGAATAGCTATACCCGGCCCCACACAGCGGTAGCATTGCTACCACCAAAGCCGGAGGCCATTTTTAATACGTATTGTATATCGGCAGGCTGCTGCGTGGTAGTTACATTTATAGCCACCGGCACACCAAGGTTTTCGTATCCTGCGGATGGTATTAATTGCTGATGTTGCAGGCTTTCTATTATCATAGCGCTTTCCAGCACCCCGGCTGCCCCCAATGTATGACCACAATAGCCCTTCATGCTGTGCAGCGGCACATCCTGCATACCGGTTACTCCAATAGCTTTTGATTCCATTTCATCATTGTACAAGGTAGCAGTGCCGTGTGCAGATACCATATTGACATCTGTTGCTTGCACACCCGCTTCGCTTAGTGCATTGTTGATAGCAAGAGCTAATTCTTCCCCAGTGCGTGACGGGCCGGAGATGTGATTGGCATCATTACTGGATGAACCACCAAGAATTGTTGCCAATGGTGTTTCCTCAGGCTGCGTTGTAAGTATAACAGTAGCACCTGCTTCACCAAGATTAATGCCATGCCTCTCTGCATCAAACGGGCGGCAGGCTTTATGGTCTATAGCGTGAAAGGACTGAAAGCCGTTCAGCACAAACTTCGAGAACCTGTCGCAGCCTATTACTATGGCATGCTTATACCTACCCGCTTGCAGCATACGCTGTGCATATACGGTGGCCAATACGCCCGATACGCAGGCATGTGATATCACCATAGGTTTATGCATATCGTAGCCCAGCTCTTTGGCTATCATGTTTGCACTGGTGCTCAGCAGCAATCTTTCATCTGCTGCCTGCCCCAGCCATTCTATATTGCCTTTTGTAGTAGATAGGATGATGATGGTATCTTTTGCATCCAATTGCTGCTCTATAGAGCGCAGCGCTTGTTTTGCAGAAAATACACATAACTGCTCGAAAGGAGAAAGCACCTGGCCTGATTTCACCTCGGCTTGTATGCGCTGCCACATAGCAGCATCTATACGCGATGCCCAGAAGGGTACATTACTATATGTAGCATCCGTATGTTCTGCCACACCTACCCTGCCTGCTGATACAGCTGCCCAATGGGCCTTTGTATCCAGTCCCAATGCAGATGTTATATTCGTTGCTATCGCATACACCTTTGCTTTCATCCTAATCCTTCAGCCATTTTTGTTTCCAGTCTATCATAAACTGTGGCAGTGTCCACATCAGTTCCAGGCTTTCACGATGCATAAATACCTGCATCGATTTGCCACTGGCTACCAGTTCATTTGTCTTGGCATCGTATATCGCATATTCAAACAGCAGCTTTGCAGCCGGCGAATCGATATAGGTTGTCTCCAACCGTATGCGGTGCCCATAGCGAAGGATGCGTTTGTAATCGCAATCTATCTTCACTACCGGCACCACTATATTGCTCCTGTAAAAATCAAGATATTTTATACCGAAGGCTTCACCAAAGGCCTCCCTGCCATCTTCAAAATAGCGGATGAAGTGGCCATGCCATACGATACCCAGCGGGTCGGCCTCGCTGAATTTCACTTCCAGTTCTGTGGTATGCGTCAGTCTTTTCTGCACCAATATTTTCAGTTAATCTTTATTTCTTCCAACTTTTCCAGTCGTTCTTCACTTCTTTCAGGCCATTCAGGAAGGTTTTAGCCCAATAGTTACGAAAACCGAAACCACCGCTCTTGCCGGTAACACGCTGTGTCAATAATACAGTTTTCGATTTCATATCTACAAAAGTGGCCCACATAGAACCTTCTTCCTTGCCCTTGCTCATGCCTTCTACAAAGAACATGAACCCAATACCACTCTTGCCTTTGAAATCGTATTTCTTAACAAGCGCCGCTACTTTTTGTTCGTCCAGCAGCTGATACATATTTGCGTCGCTTTCAAAAAAGTTACCTTTTATGGCATTGTTCGCTTTCTCGGTTATTTCAATAGCATAATCTACTTCCGTACGCCTTACGGCATCAGCGACTTTATATTTATCCTTCTCGTTCAAAAACAGGTTATTCCAAGCAGGGAAATACTTATCACGCATCTGGCTGTTGGTGATCTCGCCGGCATCCTGCCACTGGGCTGCATTGCCTATGAATTTTACTTGTGTAAAGTCGAGGCCCAGCCAGGTTATGGGTTGGCTTTCATCAAATACATCAGCTTTGTTTTGTGCGCTTGTATTTACAGTTATCAGCAGGGCTGCTATGTACAGTAATAACTTTTTCATAAGTGTATGTTTTAAGATTCTTGTAAAAATATTTTCAATTCACAGTTAGCTATTTCTGTTTCATTGAGATACACCCTACCCTGTACTATGTGCACATTCATCACCTGGTTCATAAATGCCACTTCTGTAATAATGGTATCGCCTACTTTGGGCAATGCCATTATGTTCAGATTCTTCAGTGCACCTATAAAACCAACTACCGGTTGTTTGCCCTCCTGCTGCGCTTTGTAACCCGTACCTGCGGCGGCTGTCTGTGCCATATTCTCCACCAGTCCGGGTTCGGTAAACACACCATTTTCTACAAACAGGTGGCCTTCCGTTATTTCAAAGCTTGTGCTCGATACCTTTTCGTCTGCTTTCAGCAATTGTCCTATCATTACAAAAGGTGGACGCTGAGGTATCAGGTTTATAATATCGGGTGCATTCATTTTTTCCAAAAATCGTAATAATTAAACCATTGATGCGGGTATTTCTTCAGCATTTTTTCAAGTAGAACTACGTAATCGCCCAACATGCGCTCCATGCCTGTAGTACCGCGACCTTCATACGTTTTACCCGGAAATGCATAGAAATGATAGTGAAAATTAGTCTCTTTAAAAGCAAAAACAAAGCACACGGGCGCTTTCAGTTTTGATGCCAATATAAAAGGCCCTGCAGGAAACAAGGCATCTTCTCCCAGGAATTCATGCGTCATGGTACGGTTGCCGGGGCGGAACCGGTCTGCATGCAGGCATATCAGTTCGTTCCTGTTCAGCGCTGCCGACATTTCGTAGATATGCGATTGGTCTTCTTTTATGAAAATGATATTGAAAGAGCGTTTTTTATCAAACTGTTCCATGTAGGCTTTTAACTGCTCGCCCTCGCCATCATACATCACAATATTAATGGGTGCTTCTACCCGTTCCAGCATATGGCCTGCCACTTCCCAGTTGCCCAGGTGGGCACTTACCAGCACACCGCCTTTACCATCTTTTACCAGTTGCTCTATATTTTCTACGCCCTCATGCGTAAATGTTAGCTTGCCCGCTACCCCTGACAGTACAGCAATCTTGTCTATTAGCGTTTGCCCGAAGATGATGAGGTTCTTTTTTATAAGCCCGGCAGCCTCTGCTGTACTATAACCTAATCGCTGTGTATACAGATAGTAAAGCGGGCGCGTGGCCTGCTTCATAAACAGACGGTAGTAATATGTAACAAAGGGCAGCAAAGCATATGCAGCTTTGAGCCCTCCAAATTTCAATAAGCCTACAAATATCCTGTATCCTAATGGCGTGCCGCGGGAGCGACCCTCCCATTTAGCATTATCAGGCATGTATTAGGCTGCTTGCAAACGATTGGAAACGTAATCGTAGAAATCCTGAATAGTGTGCATTTGCTGGAAATCTTCCGGCTTTACCTTAAAACCGAAGTTCTGCTCTATCACCACTACAAGGTCGATATAATCAAGGCTGTCAAGATCCAGGGTAGCTTTCAGGTCGGCATCGGGTGTTATCGCTGCTGCTTCCACTTCAAAATCTTCCACCATAAATGCTTTTATGCGATCTATTATTTCCTGTTTCTCCATTAGTTATAAAACGTTTAGGGGTTCTGACGTTTTAATACGTGAACAATAACGTAGTTGTTATTAATTAACGCATTATAAAGATGCAAAATTAATAAAACTAGTTGCATTCAGCAACAATAATGAAACAGGATCAAAAATGTACGTCTATGACGCTATTCAGGGGTATATTCATACCTCCTTTTAGCTGCAGGTAATTATCCGTGACAGACCATACCGTGGTACTCACCGTTCGTGGCCCTTGTGTGGTTTCAAAAGTTATACTTGTCTTGCCTTTGAATTCATTTCCAAGGCGTGTAGCATATTGCAATTCTTTTTGCCAGTGGTCGGTATTATCTACAAAAGCAGGAACGATTTTATATTGCGGTATTTCCTCTTTTGTTATTAGGGTTGCCATCATACACCAGATTTCTTTAGTAACTAAATTTACAATAATCCCCAATTAAAATAAAGGCTTGCAAATTAAAATTTGCAAGCCTTTAGCATTTATTTTCAGCCACAAAAATGTTGCCAGATTTTACTGCAGCTTCACTGCGAACGTAGCTTCCACATCGGTTTCACCACCAGCAGCATCCGGTGTAGTAGCTGCTTTGTTGGTAGGCTGATGTTTCAGCGTAAGCGTTAGTGCGCCATCACCTGCGGTGGCCGTATTAAATTTTATAGTTTGATTGAACGGACTGCCATTAGCATCTTTACTACCATCACTAAAACTGATAGCACCATTGCCTGTAGCAGGGTTTGACTGGAACAGAAATAGATGCTCATCACTTTCGCCCACTACTTCCTCTGTAATATTTTCAACAGGCGAAACTTTTTCATTCAGCAACTCCACCGATACATTATATGTCTTGTTAGGTGCCAGCACTATATCATCTTTTATAATGTTGCCTTGTGTAGTGCTGCCAAAACCATTCTCTACTTTATAAGTAAATGTTTTACTGAAGCCGCCATCGCCCGTTACATTCAGCTTGATGGTTGTTATCAATTCCTGCTCTACAGGTGCGGGTGTTTCTACTTTATCTTTTTTGCAGGCAGTGAACAGAATTGCAGACAGTGCAGTAAGCGAAGCGAATTTTACGAATGTATTTTTCATTATTAAATGCTTTAAATTGATTTGAAATTGTTATTAAAAATTAAATGGTAAGCGTACACGCAATACTACATTGCGGCCCGGCTGGTCTATAAAATACCGGAATGCATCCAGGTAGTCGCGATAACGGGTATTGAACAGGTTGGTAATGCCCAGGCTCACGTACAGTGGCTGTTTATGCAGCTGTAGTGTAGTGCCTATTTCAGCATCGGCCAGTAAGTAAGCAGCAGGCGGAAGCGGATAGTCTATCGAATCAAAGTTTGCAGGTATCCTCTTTTGCTCGAAAACATATCGCCCATCCAGGCTTATGTAACAGTCCTGCAGTGTCTTGCTGAGGTTTGTTCTGTACTTAGCACCAAGTGATACTCTGTCGGCAGGCATCAGTATCAGCCAGTCGTTCTTCGATACATTCCGGGCAAGCACGGTTGAGCCTTTGGCATGCGCCTGCAAATGCTCGTTGAATTTGTATTGCAGCGACACATCCACCCCATTCAGCCAGGCATTGGTTTGCCGGTAGTTGAAGGTTTTGAAATAACCGCGGATGGTAAGGATATCTGCACCGGGCTCCAGGTATATGTAGTCATTGATATACTGGCTGTATAGCGATACATCTGCCGATAGCTTCTGGTTGATGTTAAAATCGGTTTCCAGGTTCAGGTTGTAAGAGCGTTCGGGTTTCAGGGCTTTATCCCCTATCTCTATGCGTGCGGCACCGTGATGCAGACCAGCACTGAAAAGCTCACTGGCCTGTGGTGCACGCCATGCATTCGACAAGGTGGCACTCCAATGCCATCCGGGCTTCAACTGCTGGCGGAATGCCAGGGTACCCGACATACTATTGTAGTCGAACAGGTAATTCACTACCTGCTGGTTTTGCCCTTCTGGGTTGTACACATCATAGTTGCGATAGTCGAAGCGCACACCGCCTTCCAGCATCCAGTCATTCTTACGGTAGCGCTCTATCAGGTAGGCAGCAGCACCTGCAGAGCGGTAGTTGGGTATAAACAACCTATCACCTGTCTGGAAGAAGTTTTCCTGGTAGATACCATCCAACCCGGCCTGCCCTGTTATGTCATGTCCCAGTTTATGCTCCAGGTTCAGGTTCAGTGTTTGGGTATTCAGTGTCAGGTTCAATTGTGCCTTATCGCTGTTTACCCGCATCACATCATATTCCTGCCTGTAGTTGTGCTGGTAGGCATATACCAGGTCCCAGTGCCCTATTTTACTATCCGCATATAACTTGGCTTTTACAAGGTCGTGGGTTACGTGCTGCATCGGCCTGCCTATATCGTAGCTAAAGCCCGACTGCACCAGTGGCACGGGGCTATTGATGGCGGCCATCAGGTCTTTGTCATTACCTGTATGTGAGCCACGATAGATGCCCAGGCTGGTATTGAACCTGCTATAGAAAACCTCTGCACCATAATGCAGCTTCTTATAAGCTATGGCACCCGAAAAGTTATTCTCTTCCACACCTGTATTGGCTACCCAATAGCCGGGTATGCGGTAGTTGCCTCCTTTCTTAAACGTACCCTGCAAACGAATGCCCAGGCCCGGTACCGCTTTAAAACCATGCTGCAGCATGGTCGATGCTACGCCCATACGGTTGTTGCTAAAGCCTGCAAGGTTCACCTCGCCATCCCAGCCCGCATTGGTGCGTACCGCAGCGGGTTCTACCAACACTACGCCGCCTATGGCATCGGTACCATAGCGCACGCCGGCAGCACCTTTCAGCACAGTGATGTTATTGGCAAGGAACGGGTCGATATTTGGTGCATGCTCGCCACCCCACTGCTGATCTTCCTGGCGGATGCCATTATTCAGCAGCACAATACGGTTGCTATGCAGCCCGTGTATCACCGGCTTGGCTATAGTAGCCCCGTTTGAAATAACAGAAACCCCATTTACTGCTTGCAGCATGTCGCCCAGTGTTTTACCGCTATTGGCAGCTATATCACTTTGCTTTAGCTGGTCTTTACTCTGGATGATGGTATGTGTATGTTCATCGGTTACCACCACTTCATCCAGCATATTCGCAGTATGCGCCAGTTTAAACTTTAACGTAGCATTCGCCGTCACATTCAGTTGCTGCACCAAGTGCTCATACCCGGCCGCATGAAAATGTATATGATATACACCTGCACATGCTTTATCTATTGTAAACCTGCCATCCTCATCGGCCTCAAATTCACGATGCATTTCATCTATATAAACAGATACCGGGAACAACGGGCGACCACTATGGCTTTCCACCACCAGGCATTTTATTGTATAGCTGCAGCTATCCTGCTGTGCAAACAGCGGCATACTACAGCATAGCCATACTACTATGGCAGCTAAGAAACGATACATATCGCTCTTTTATTAATGGTAAAGAATACTCGTATGCCATATGGCATGAGTTTATAAAAACAACTTAGGAAAGCGATGCGGCAGGCGGGCCACGCAGGAATGCAGTAGGTGTTGTAGCACCTATATAGCTATGAAAAGGAACTGCATGGTAAGCCGCATATACCTGTGGTATATATAGGAATCTTACCTGCTGAAAGTCGTTTATGAATGCGGGCAGCGTATCGCCCAGGAAACTACAGTGATGGTGCTCACTTTCTATCACAAACCCACTTTCATGGATATGTGTATGCACCGTATCTGTATGGTCGGTAAAAAGGTGGATGAACTCTTTGGCAGTGCCACCAAACAGCAGCAGTATGGCAAGCCATAGACTAAGCGCTATATGAGTTATCTTCTTCAAAACTACTGCAAAGATACGCTAATTGCCGGCAACCCGCTACCCCACAAGGGGTGATACTATTTTACCGTTTCTTTATCTTTTTTCTTCCTTTTTTGGAAGTTAATATCATAGCCTATCAGGCCTATCACTTCGGCATAGTTGAATTTGTGGCTTATTTTACCACCATCGCCTACGGTCAGTACATTCATATAGTTGGCGTGACCACCTTTAACTGTAGCCTCCAGGAAAAAATTGCGGAATGGGTAATAACGCAGGCCACCTTCCAGGCCCAGGATATAGCCCGCTACGTGAAATTTATTATCAAGCCTTTTGCCCTGTAATATGATGTCTGACTTGGGCACTACAATACCTGCCCCAGCCTTCCATATTACAGATGCCCTTGTGTAACCTTTCTTTTTATGCGTAAGCAGTGCATGTTGGCCTACGTAATTAATATGATAAAAGTTTGCACCATTGGTATGCTCCAGGTGCATAAAGTACGGACGTATAGTATCCACTTTATCTATGGTTTCCCCATTCAACTGCCCTTTTATACGCAGATATTGGTTGTCGGTTACCACGTATTTGGCATGGTCATAATTTAGCTCTATGGCATGTGTATGCTTCTTATTCAGGTACACACCTATACGGTAAGAGTTTTGAGGGATCGTAATATCTATTGGGTTACTCCAGAAGCCGGAAAAATCGGGCTTGTCTTTTGCTTTCGCATCATAAATGGTAAAGTCGTACTTATTACCGTTTTTGAAGTGGAGGTCGCTTTTGCTATACCAGTCGCGGTTGTAGCCCCATTGAAAATACATACCGCTAAAAACGGGTTTTTCAAAAAAACGTGCAAATGCGCTATTAACAGCCAATAAGAGGCAAAAAAAGGTAAGCAATGATTTTTGCATACAATATGGGGGACTTGATGGCTGCAAAATTACGGGACTATCACATATCTATGCTCATATGGCAATAAATAAACCTTATCCACCCGGCGGATAGGCATGCCACGCATGGGGCTCGTCTTCATAGTCGAATAGGCCACTGAATTGCAAGCCTATCTTTTCGAGTACTTTTCGCGATGCGATGTTATCTACATGCGCCATACCGTTTATTTTGTTTGTTTTCAGGGTATTCAGCCCATACGCCACAGCGGCAGTTGCCACTTCTGTGGCGTAGCCCTTCCCCCAATACTGCGGCATAAAGCGATATCCTACATCATAATAATGAATATGGCCATTGGCTTCAAAGTCCATCCATTTCAATCCGCCCCATCCCGTGAAATCACCTGTTTCTTTTTCTATCACAGCCCAGCGGCCTATACCATAATCCACATATTGTTTCCTGATGATCTCCACTACCCGTATAGCCTCATCTTTGTGTTGCAATGGCCGATTGCCGATGTAGCGATGCACATCTGCATTACTATCCATGCGAAATATACCCTCTGCATCGGCTGGTTCCAGATCTCGCAGCAGCAGCCGGTTTGTTTCTACTCGTATCATAACACTATCGAATATAAGCAAAAACTGCCGCAGCTATGGCTACGGCAGTTCAATTAGACTATTATTTATGTCAGATACTATCCCGGTATCCTTGCCATGTATTTGCTCATTTCTTTCAGCTGGCTTACTACCTGTTCATTAGTAGGCTTGCAGCTCTTCGCCTTGCTAAAGTACATTTTAGCGCTCTTAAAATCACGCCTGCTCAGATATATACTGCTTATCTGCAGGAAGGCTGTTGCTTTACTATCCTCGTCAGGCAGGCCTATTTTCACTGCCTTACGCAGGTTTTCCAATGCTTCTTTGGTGTTGCCTTTTTTATAGGAGATGGAGCCTAATTGAAGATATGCTGTACCCTCATATTCCTTTTCGGGCATTCCTGCCGCCAGGCCACGTTTCAGGTCTTCTTCCGCCTGGTCCAGATTCTCACCCATGCTGCTGAAGTTAGCGCGCAGCATATAATAAGAAGAACGAACAGGCTTATACAGCCATTCCGGCTTTTTCACCCTGTCCAGCAGTTTTTGCGCACCTTCCATATCGCCATTTTCCACGTATGCCTGTATCAATGTCATCGGACCAATCAGGTAGTGGGCCGCTACCATGATGATAGCCACCAGGAACGGTATCCATGCGGTATACCATCCGCCTCCCCAATCTTTAAAACCCAACAACAAACCCAATGCGATCATCGCCACTGCGATAGGCAAGCGGTTAAAAACTATAAAACGGCGAAGTGTACTTTTCATGAATCTCTTTAAAACAAGGTGCAAAGGTAGCATTAATGGCCAAAGGCTACAAATCCTCCTCACGCTCCAGCATCAATATGCTATGCTGCGGAACTATATAGTATTTTTCACCTTCGTACATTACTTCCGTACATCCGTTCACCAGGAAAATGGCCAGGTCACCTTCCTGCGCCTGCAAGGGA
Organism: Flavipsychrobacter sp.; assembly: GCA_036406055.1. GTDB lineage: Bacteria > Bacteroidota > Bacteroidia > Chitinophagales > Chitinophagaceae > Polluticoccus. The sequence goes on from DASWWE010000033.1 coordinate 12,377, forward strand.
ATATATTTTACTTTCTCCTGCGGCTCTTTCCATATATCACCTTCTTCCTGCACAGCAGGTATAGGATAACCCGGGCCCGTTTTGATAATATATCCTTGCTGTACTTTTTCTTTTTCGTGCACACCTGGTGGCAGATAAAGGCCGCTACTGGTACGCTCTTCCGGCTTGGCGGGTTTTACCAGTACCCTATCGCCTATGATGATCAGCTTCTTCCATTTATTTTCAGATACTATTCTTACCATACAGACAAAAAAACTGTGCAAAATTAAGGCATCCGATAATTCTGTTCCAAAGGTGAGGATTGGAACTTACTTTTGTATTAACGTATAGCAGAAATTATGCAGCAGGCAGATTGGTTTGAAAGTTGGTTTGGCTCCCCATATTACAAAATATTGTATCAGCACCGCGATGAGCAGGAGGCACAGGCTTTTATAGAAACCCTGCTGCAATACCTGCAGCCACCAGCCGGTTGCCGCGTGGTAGATATTGCCTGTGGAGATGGGCGCTATGCTGTGCAACTGGCTGAACATAATTATGACGTAACGGGCATAGACCTGTCGCACCTGAGCATAGAACATGCTAAGGCTAATGAAACAGATAATCTGCACTTTTTTGTGCACGATATGCGTTTCCCGTTTTATATTAATTATTTCGACTACGCTTTCAATTTCTTTACCAGCTTCGGTTACTTTGCGCACGACCGCGACCACCTGATGGCTGCCAAAGCATTTGCCGCAGGCTTGAAAAAAGGTGGCACATTAGTAGTGGACTATCTGAACAGGGAACAGGTAATAGCCAACCTGGTACCGAGCGCTACCGTGGTACGCGGCAGCTATACCTTTAATATTACCAAAAGGCTGGAACGCAACCACATCATCAAAGACATTAACTTCCTGGATGCGGATAATAAGCCACGTCATTACTGCGAGAGCGTAGCCGCTTTTTCATTGCAGGATTTTGAAGAGATATTTCAGAAAGCAGGCCTTACCTTGCAGGCTACATTTGGCGATTACCAGCTCAATAGTTATGATGCGCAACAATCACCCCGCATGATTATGATATTTAAAAAGTAAACCTTGGGCATCTGGGATACGATAGTAAAGTGG
>DASWWE010000034.1:0-5880 GCA_036406055.1 Flavipsychrobacter sp.
CAATACCTTATAGATAAAGACAGTGTATTTACGGAAATAGGTGCCTTTGCCGGATGGGAAATGTACCAGGAGCATGGTGGTTGTCCCGCTGCCGGCACGGTAGCAGGCCTTGGTTACATACATGGCCGCCAGTGCGTAATAGTAGCGAATGATAATACGGTGAAAGCCGGCGCATGGTTTCCCATAACAGGTAAGAAAAACCTGCGCCTGCAGGAAATAGCTATGGAAAACCACCTGCCTGTGGTATACATAGTGGACAGCGCCGGTGTGTACTTGCCGATGCAGGATGAGATATTTCCCGATAAAGAACATTTTGGCCGCATCTTTCGTAACAATGCGCAAATGAGTGCTATGGGTATTACCCAAATAGCTGCCGTAATGGGTAGCTGTGTGGCGGGCGGTGCGTACCTGCCCATTATGAGCGATGAAACACTCATGGTAGAAGGTAATGGCTCTATCTTCCTGGCAGGGCCTTACTTAGTAAAAGCAGCCATAGGTGAGAACGCTGACCAGCAAGAACTGGGTGGTGCGAAAATGCATACCGAGGTGAGTGGTATAGCAGATTATAAATTTGATACAGAGCAGGAATGCCTGGACCAGGTGCGCCGCATCATAGATAAAATGGGCGAACAGCCTCGTGCCGGTTTTGACCGTGCAACGCCTGCAGCACCTAAAAAGGATGAGAAGGAGATATACGGGTTGGTATCTGTAGAGAATACGAAAGCCTATGATGTAGTAGAAGTGATAGAAAGGCTGGTGGATAATTCAGAGTTCGATCAGTTCAAGCAAGATTATGGTAAGACCATTGTATGCGGGTATGCACGCATAGATGGCTGGGCTGTGGGTATTGTAGCCAATCAGCGTAAGATAGTAAAGAGCGGTAAGGGTGAAATGCAACTGGGTGGTGTTATCTATAACGATAGTGCCGACAAAGCCGCACGTTTTATACAAAACTGTAACCAGAAGAAAATACCGCTGGTTTTCCTGCAAGATGTGACGGGCTTTATGGTGGGCACGCGCAGCGAACAGAGCGGCATTATTAAAGATGGTGCGAAGCTGGTAAATGCGGTATCGAACAGTGTAGTGCCTAAGATAACCATTGTGATAGGCAATTCTTACGGGGCAGGCAACTATGCTATGTGTGGTAAGGCGTATGATCCCCGCTTTATTTACGCATGGCCTAATGCCAAGATAGCGGTGATGGGTGGCGAGCAGGCCGCTAAAACACTGCTGCAGATACAAGTGGCAGCCATGAAGAGCAAGGGGCAGGAGATAGATGCGGAAAAAGAAAAAGAACTGCTGAAGCAGATAACGGATAAATACAACGCGCAAACATCGGCCTACTATGCAGCTGCGCGCTTGTGGGTAGATGAGATAATAGACCCGCTGGAAACACGTCGTGTTATAAGCGAAGGCATAAATGCAGCGAACCACAACCCGGATGTGAAGGAGTTTAAGACCGGGGTTTTCCAGGTATAAGATCAGTAAATAACTATAATAAAAAAGGGCAGATAATCTGCCCTTTTTTATTAATAATCACTTTCCCAATCCCAGGAAAATGGCATAAATATAAGTGACAACATATAGCCACAAGAGCCTTTTGCTTTGACATGCACGCCATAGTCGTTTTGTGAGTCTACATACTTGGCATTACCAATATAAGCAACTCCGCGCAGTTTGAATGCCATACCTGCATGAAAACCGAACTCCGCTTTTACAAAAGGTACTACTTTGAAAACCGGTTCACCTCTTATTGTAATAATATTACCACCGCCACCACCACGTCTTGGGTATTCAGATGTGAATAAGGTAGGTTGCAGCCCCATACCTATCGTAAAAAGTGATTTGTAGCTTTTGTTTAATATCGCTTCACCTCCTGTTTTATAATCGAGACTTACAGGTATACCAAACATTATCATAGAGTATTCGTCATTTATAACCCGATTGTCGGAAATAGCTACTGAATCTATTTTCATACTGGCACCTGCAAAAGTAAAACCGGCACATATAGCCAGGTTTGCCTTTTCGCCATAATAGGTAAGCGGAAAGCCAAAGTCTCCACTTCCTGATATTGCCCATTTACTGCTTACTTTAGTTTTAGCAGATAATGTACCCGTGCCATCGGGGTTATCAACTGAAATCTCAACATCGTTTCTAATAAAATACAGACCTACCCCAATACCCATACGTTGCATGTAGAGGCCCTTTCCTTGCTCTCTTAATTTATTATACTGCGCTACTGTTTCTGAGAAGTTTCCATAATACATTCGTTGTGCATAGGTGCTGGATGGGGTTGTAATTGTAAAAAATAATAGGAAAAGCAAAATGCTTGAAGGTTTCATAAGTGTTTAAGTCGTGGTTAGTTATTTGTATGTTGTGTGAAACTAATAGGTAATGATTTTATTTGCAAATAGTTGATGGATAATCTGTTGATTATGTTATTTTGAGGTATAGTTTTTATGCCTTACTGCATATGGATAAAGTAGCTGCATTTTTCGAAGCATATGAAACGCGTTTCAACCAATCGCTGAAAGGCGAAGTGGATGTAGATGGCACCATGGCTGCATTTGCAGATAGCTTTACAGAAGCCAGCCCTGCGGGTGTTATAAGTGGAAATAACGACGAAACATTCAAAGAAACCATTCCCAAAGGTTATGAATTTTACAGGAGTATAGGCACCCAATCGATGAGAATTATGGCGCTGGACATTACCTGGCTGAATGATATACATGTGATGGTTAAAGTGTGCTGGCAGGCCATTTACCAGAAGAAAGATGGAAATAAAGAAACCATCAATTTTGATGTGTATTATTTCCTGCAAGAGCGCAATGGTACGCTAAAGATATTTGCCTATATCACAGGTGATGAACAGGCTGTGCTGAAAGAACGCGGGTTGATATAATTTCTCATTCTATCTATTAAACCTTCTGCATTTTCCGTTATCTAATCTTTATAAAGCAATAAGATTATGAAAGCGATGAAGACAGGCATGTTGTTACTAATACTAATGGTGGGCATTGTGGCTGAAAGTGCGGCGCAAGTAGTAGTAAGGGTGCGACCGGCAAGGCCCAGAGCTGCTGTGGTAGTTCATATACCGCCACCCCCATCGCCAAGGCATGTATGGGTGGCAGAAGACTGGCGGCCACGCGGCAGGGGATATGTATGGAGTGGCGGGTATTATGTGTTGCCACCACACCCACGGGCTGTATGGATGCCCGGACATTGGGTAAACAGGCATCGCGGATGGGTATGGATACCCGGTAGGTGGAGGCGCTAATAATTGGGTAGGGATTTGTTTTTAGATGTTTGGAACAAAAAGGGCTATACGCATAAGCGTATAGCCCTTTTTATATTCGTGTAATTGATTACTACATTTTTTCTATTATACCGGCTATACCCTGGCCGCCACCCACACAGGCAGTAACAATGCCATATTTTTTGCCCAGCCTTTCCATATCGTTCAGCAGCTGGATGGTGAGTTTGGCACCGCTGCAACCTAACGGGTGGCCTAAGGATATAGCACCGCCGTTGATGTTTACTTTATCAGCATCGATGCCTAACTCGCGTATCACAGCTATGGATTGTGATGCAAAGGCCTCATTGAGCTCAAACAGGTCGATGTCCGCCAGGCTCATATTTGCCTGCTTTAATACCTTAGGTACTGCTGCTATAGGGCCAATGCCCATTATGCGCGGATCGACACCGGCACTGGCGCAGTTCACCAAACGTCCCCATGGTTTTAAGCCTAGTTGGTTCATCAGTTTTTCACCCATCACGATAACGAAGGCGGCACCATCGGATGTTTGGGAAGAGTTGCCCGCCGTTACCGAGCCACCTGCCGCAAATACGGGTGGCAGCTTGGCTAAGGCAGCCATAGAAGTATCGGCACGTGGGCCTTCATCGGTATCTACTATTATCTCACGCTCGGCACGCTTGCCTTTTTCATTCACATATATATCCTTCACCGTTATAGGCAGAATGCCTTTTTTGAAATATCCTTGCTCTATGGCATTAATAGCTTTCTGATGCGATGCTAATGCAAATGCATCCTGATCTTCGCGAGATACTTTGAAATCATTAGCTACCTGTTCGGCAGTAAGGCCCATGCTTAGGTAGTAGTCGCCATTCTCTTTTACTATTTCATAATTCGGCATGGTGCGCCATCCTGCGGTAGGTACCAGGCTCATGCTTTCCGTGCCACCGGCTATAATGCATTCGGCTTGTCCCGTTTGTATTTTTGCTGTTGCGATAGCTATCGCATCGAGGCCCGATGCACAATATCTATTCAGCGTAGCACCACCTGCCCATTCGCCTACCGCACGGTTGGCTATGATGCGGCCTACTTGAAGGCCTTGTTCAGCTTCCGGCACAGCATTGCCTACAATTACGTCATCTACCAGTTTGGGGTCTAGCTCGGGTACGCTGGCCAATAATCCTTTTATCACATCTACCGCCAGGTCATCCGGGCGATAGAAACGAAATGCGCCGCGTTTTGCTTTTCCTACTGCCGTACGGTATCCCGCTATGATGTATGCTGCCTGCATAAGACTATAGTATTGATTATACCTACTAAAGTTAATCAATCTGCCTTGTAAAGTATTATAAAGGAAACGTGAAATTTATATAGCCATGCACTATACAGGCATTATTTTTATAGGTTATCGTTGAGCATATACATAAGCTAACTTTGCATTATGAAAAAGACAGTAGTATTAGGAGCATCAGAAAATCCATCGAGGTACAGCTACCTGGCCACTACTAGGCTGCGGGCACACAATCACCCGGTAGTAGCTATTGGCAACAGGGAGGGGATGATAGACGATACGCCCATTACTAAAGAACACCCCGCTATGGATGATGTGGATACGGTAACGCTTTACCTAAATCCTACCAATCAGAAGCCTTATTATGACTATATCCTTTCTTTAAAACCGAAGCGTGTCATCTTTAATCCCGGCACGGAAAACCCTGAACTGGAGCGCATGATAGAAGGGCAAGGGGGGGATGCCATTGAAGCTTGTACACTGGTGATGCTGAGTACAGGGCAGTATTGATATACTTATTGCATATTAAAAGAGCTACCTGTAATGGTAGCTCTTGAAAGGAATTTGTAATTTATTTGGCTAAAACATCGTTTAGAAACATCGTCATTTCTGCTTCTGTCTTCCCGGTTTTAAAGAGTATGTTTTGCATCATCTCTTCGTCTTTGCCGGTCCTTTGTGTTACATCATTGTTGTTTAACACAGGGAATTCACGTTTCAGGTGACCTTTCATTTTATTCCAATTCTTTAATACTTCTACTGTCATTTTATTTGTTTTAAATAGAACATCTGCCGATTGGCTGCTGTCTTATGATAATTGATAATTTTTAAAAAGTTGCATCAACGTTTATCATTGAGCAGTACCATAGGGCGTTCTATAATATAGCTACCAACCTCGTATGTAACAGCTGCCTGCGCTATAGCTTCCATGTTGCTGTTGTAAACACCTACTACTTCAAGCCCCTTAATGATAATATGCTTACCGGCATAAATACTTGCAAAGTGTTTTCGATTTCTTTTATAAAAATCTATGTCACATGTTATTTCATCCATGGGTGATGTGCATATTGTTAGGCATATGCTATGTAAAGATACACTAAATAAAAACTACAATTTTTTTTATTTTTTCTATTTTTTTGAAATAGAATATCAAAATAATTTTACCACTATAGTGTTGAATAGTAATGTATTAACAGTCTATAGGCTTTATTTTTTTAATTATTTTAGGAAAACCAATAATATATTTATAACTTTGATTATTATTAATTTTTTAGAAAAGTAAAAATGCAAGAAGGTACAGTTAAATTTTTCAATGAAACCAAAGGTTTCTGTTTCATTA
>DASWWE010000035.1:0-24840 GCA_036406055.1 Flavipsychrobacter sp.
TTTGTGGTAAGCATTTGGGATAGATTAGGTAAGTCTGTAACAGGCATAGATATATCTAAAACAGCTGTTGAGAATTTATCTAAAATTTATCCCAGGCATAAATTTGTAGAGTTTGATGTAGGAAGCGGGAAAGTGGACCTGAGTGATAATAGCTATGACTGTATCTCATCTGCATCTGTTCTATACCATATTGTTGATGACAAAGCATTGGATACAGCATTGGCAAACGTGCATCGCCTTCTGAAAAAAGACGGGATATTCATTTTTTCAGATAATTTTTTAAAGAACGGCGAATCATTTGTGATGGAGCATCAAAAATGCAGATCGCTTGAAGATTATAAAAAACTATTGGCTAAAAACAATCTGGAGATCATAAGCAAAATACCCAATTATGTATTATTGAACCATCCGATAAATGATAGTGGATTGTTCTATAAGAGGATTTGGATGCGGGCAACCGGCTACTCAAAGCGTAGTAAGTTTTTTGATTCTATGATATGGCGATTGTTATATCCCATTGAGCTGCTGTTAGTCAACATCAAAAAAGAAACACCCGCGCAGGAGTTTATGATCTGCAAAGCTGTTAAATAGAATGCATATCCTCATTCTCCCTTCTGAAGAGTTTTTGCCGGAGCATTCGCCTACGTCGGGTATATTCCAATATCAGCAGGCATCTATACTAGCGAAGACAGGTAATAAAATTGGGATCATATCTATCAGCCAGTCGTTTACCATATACTTACTTGTAAAGTATATTTTATTAGGGTTGGTTGGTAAGAAAGGAGAAGGGAATTATAACAATAGCATATTTACATTAAGCAGGATTTTATTGTACAAGTTGTTTTACCCAAAGAAATACCTGCGAACTGAAACATTGGATGAAATATCCGTATACCGCATCAACGGCTTTTACTATACAGAACCTACAGAAAGTAATATGGCTTTTAGCTGGGTAAAGGCAGGGCTAACGGCGTTTAAGCAATATGTTAAAGATCATGGCAACCCGGATATCATTCATGCGCATAATGCCGTATATGCCGGTGTTTTGGCTGCTAAGATCAAAGAAAAATACGGAGTAAAATATATTATCACAGAACATAGCAGTGATATGTTCAACGATAGAATTCAAGACCCAAAACTACAACAACATATTCGTGCAGCATATAGCCATGCAGATGGTTTAAATGCTGTTAGCGAGCAGTTTGCCGGGCATCTAAATAACAAGTATAGTGGCCTGCATTTTGACGTTTTGCATAATGTGCTGGATCCCTATCTGCTGTCTAAAGCTACATTGAAAGAACAAAGGCCTGTAGATGTATTTCAGTTTATAATCATAGCGCAGCTGAAGCCTATAAAAAACCATATAGCGTTGATAGATGCTTTTGAGATGCTAACCGTGCAGCATGCGAATGCAGTATTGCAAATTGGTGGGGACGGCGAACTGGAAGAAACGTTGAAAAGCTATGTAGAGAATAAGAAATCTGTAAAGGATAAGATACATTTCTTAGGATATCTGAACCGCGATACTGTAATTGATTCTTTATCAAAGGCTGATTGCCTGGTATTGACCAGCCATAGCGAAACCTTTGGAGTGGTAGTTATAGAGGCAATGTTATTTGGCAAGCCTGTAGTGGTAACTAAATGCGGTGGGCCTGAGAATATAGTGCAAGATGAAGTAGGCGAGGTTTGCGAAAATACTCCCTCAGCAATAGCCGCGGCTATGCATAGAATTATAGTCAACTATAATAATTACAAACCCGCTGGCATCCGCAAGTATGCGATAGATAATTTTGGTGATAAGGCGTTTTTAAACAACGTTAATAAACTATATAATAAAGCCCTTCGCAATGCAGCATAGTGCTATCATCATTTGCGATTCATACATAGAAAAGGAACCAAGAGTTGTTAAAGAGATAGAGGCTTTGGCATTAGCCGGCATTACTCCCATTGCTTTTTCTTATACCAAATCCTATCCCGGTGTGGTTTGTTATGACTTGCCTCAAAGGGCGGCTGGAAATAAACATTTGTCGTACCCAACAGTGATAAGAAAAAGCATTTCTGCTTATAAAAGAACGGTGGAGCCTGTTTTAGAAAGGGTGAAGGCTGATAATTATTATTACGACAAAAGATTTGCCCAACAGATATTAGCTGTGGTGGAAAATAAGAGTTTTAATATAACAAGTGTTATAGCGCATCATTTGCACAACCTGCCTTTATCCTATTTCATCGCACAAAAGCTCAATGCCAGGTTGATATTTAATGCCCATGAATTTTATCCTGAGCAATTTAGTGAATACGAAGGCTGGGAAGCACGTAGAAAGCGGCTGAACAAAATAGGAAGAGATTTCCTGGGTAGTTGCTATAAGATATTTAATGTATGCCAGGGGATACAAGATAGGTATGAACGCGATTTTTCTTTAGCAGAGGGTAAACAGGTATTGGTTACCAATGCTACTGTTTATAAGAGCTTGCAACCTACTGCTACCCATGATAAAATAAAATTGATCCATCACGGTATTGCTAATAAAAACCGTAAACTGGAGCTAATGATACAGATAGCAGATGCGGTGGATGCAAACAGGTTTGAGTTCTATTTTATGTTAGTGCCTAGTCCGCACGATCAGGCATACTTCGATTACCTGAAAGATGAAATAAATAAAAGACCGCATTGTTTTCTTATTCCACCGGTGCCTACCCCTGCTATCTGCGAGCATATCAATCGCTTTGACGTGGGTTTTTATATGTATGATAACAGCAGCAACTTCAATATGCAGCATTATCTGCCCAATAAGCTGTATGAATATATACAGGCAAGGTTGGGCATTGTGATAGGCCCGTATATAGAAATGAAAAGAGTGGTGGAAGTGTATGAATTAGGATATGTGGCTAATGAAAACACCGTATCGGCTATTGCCGCGTTGATAAACGATCTTACCAAAGAGGATGTGGAAAGGCTGAAAGCCAATGCACATACAGCAGCTGAAAAGGTAGCAGGCGAAAGAGAAGTGGAGAAAATGGCTGAAGTTTTTAAAACATTATAGTATTACAATGGAATATAGGGAGTGTACCAAATTGTTGTTCGATACGCATGATGATCCTAACATGACATTTGATGAGAATGGTGTGTGCAATTATTATCATGAATACCTGCAACTGGAAAAGGATTATGTGAAGTATGGTGAAGCCGGCGAAAAAGAAGTAGCCGAAATAGTAGCCTATGCTAAAGCCAATAAAAAAGGAAAATATGATTGCCTGATAGGTGTAAGTGGTGGTGTGGATAGCACTTACCTATTATACCTTGCGAAAACTAAACTTGGTTTGAACCCGCTGGCTATACATTTTGATAATGGATGGAACAGTGAGCTGGCAGTAAAAAATATTGAAAGCGTTACCCAAAAGCTGGATATAGACCTGCAAACCTATGTGATAGATTGGGAAGAGTTTAAAGATATTCAGCGTTCTTATTTTGAAGCAGGCGTGGTAGATCTGGAAGTGCCTACCGACCACGCTATATATGGCGCTATGTATAGCACTGCAATAGACAATGGTATTAAGGTAATACTTAGTGGTGTTAATATTGTGTCTGAATCGATAATGCCACACCACTGGTCTTATGAAAAAATGGACTATGCCAACCTGATGGATATCCATAAAAGATTTGGTACGGTTAAGATCAAAAATTACCCAGTGGTTGACAAAGCATTTCAGGATAAGATTAAAAAGGCTGATATTAAAATACTGCGCTTATTGAACTATGTGCCTTATGTGAAGAAAGATGTGGAGGATATCCTGATAAATGAGTTAGGTTGGAAACCATATGGCGGTAAACACTATGAATCTATATTTACACGATTCTACCAGGGGTATATATTGCCTAGGAAATTTGGTATAAATAAAAGACGCGCTCACCTGTCGAACCTGATATGCAGCGGCCAGCTTACTAAAGAAGAAGCAAAAGCAATATTGGCTGTGCCTGACTATTCTGAAGAAATGCAGAAGGAAGATAAAGAGTATGTTTTGAAGAAATTAAATTTCACAGAAGCATACTTCGATGCATATATGCAGAAAAAAGAAGTGCCTCATAAATATTACCTGCATACCCATTCTTCTTTATATCAAAAATACCCTGTGTTGTTACCGCTACGTCCTTTAGGGTTAATGGTGAAAAAAGTATTAAGAATAGAGTAATGCTATATTGTAAAAGGTGCATACTGGATAGTAGCGACGACCCGAACCTGGTGCTCGACGAAAATGGTGTGTGCAATCATTGTCATTACTATGATAATGAAGCCAGGCTTTTTTTGAAAACAGGTAGTGAGGCAGAAGCATTGCTTAAAAAAACGGTAGCCGAAATAAAAGCCTACGGCAGCAGCCGCAAGTATGATTGCCTGATAGGCCTGAGCGGTGGGGTAGATAGCAGCTATGTTGCCTATAAAGCAAAAGAGTTAGGGCTGAATGCACTCTGCGTGCATTTTGATAATGGCTGGAATAGTGAGATGGCGGTTATGAATATTCATAACATAGTGAATAAGCTTGGTTTCGATCTGTATACGTATGTAATAGACTGGGAGGAGTTTAAAGACCTGCAACTGGCATATCTCAAAGCTTCTGTTATAGATATTGAAGTGTTGACCGATCATGCTATATATGGTACCATGTTCAAAATAGCACGCGATAATGATATTAAGTACGTGCTGGGTGGCCATAATGTAGTTACTGAAGGTATACTGCCTTATCACTGGACTTACAATAAAAAAGATTATATTAATATAAAGGCTATACATAAAGCCTTTGGACAAAAAAAGCTGGTTACGTTTCCGTTCCTTGATAAAAAGATGAAACGCTTCATTAAAGAGTCGGGCGTGGAATTTGTAAACTATCTTAACTGGTTGCCATATGTAAAAGACGATATCAAAAAGCTTTTACAGAAAGAGCTTGATTGGAGAGATTACGGTGGTAAGCACTACGAAAGTATCTGGACACGTTTTTACCAGGGCTATATCTTGCCGGTAAAATTCAGCGTGGATAAACGAAAGGCACACCTATCGAGCCTTATATGTTCGGGTCAAATAACGAAAGAGCAGGCATTTGAAGAAATGAAAATGCCGCCTTATGATGCTGAACTGTTAAAAGTGGACAAGGAGTTTGTGCTTAAAAAATTAGGCCTTACTGCAGAAGAATTTGATGCCATAATGAAGCAACCTGCCAGGAGTCATTGGGACTTTGATACCGAAGGTTCTATGTTTCATTATTACCCGATACTAAAACCACTGCGCCCGTTGTGGGAAATGTTTAAATCTGTAACAGGCGCCCGCAAAGCCTCATGAGCAACAAAGTAGTATCTATTATAACGCCCAGCTTCAATCGTGCCTATATAGTACACGAAACGGCTGCATCTATTTTTAATCAAACCTATCCGCATTGGGAGTGGATGATAGTAGATGATGGTAGTACAGATGAGAGCATGGAGGTATTAAGTGCCTATGCACAGAAGGATAGTAGGGTAAAAGTATTACAGCGTGATCGTGAGCCGAAAGGGGCCTGTGCCTGCAGGAATATTGCTATTGAAAATGCTACCGGCGACTACCTGATATTTTTAGATACCGATGATGTGCTGGCACCTTATTGCCTGCAGCAAAGGGTAAATGCAATGGAGAAAGATGCAGATTGCGATTTTATCATCTTTCCTATGCTGCTTTTTAGTAAAAAACTGGATGACCTGAACCTGCTTTGGAATATAGAAACAGGGGAAGATGACCTGGTTAGAATATTGAAAGGCGATGCTATTTGCCAGGGTACAGGAACTCTTTGGAAAAAATCAAAGTTTGTAGAGATAGGCATGTGGCACGAGGAGCTGAAGCTGTGGCAGGATATAGAACTGCATATACGTAGCCTGCTATGGCCCGTGAAGTTTAAAAAGCGAATGGACTTGTTGCCGGATGTATTCCTGCGTGTTTCTGACGATAGCCTGTCAAGGGTAGGGTACAACGCACTGCCCAAAATACAAAGCCGTGTAAAAGTGCTGACCTATACCTGTCAACGAATGATTGAATTAGACCTATTGCAGAAATATAAAGCAGGCGTAAGGGTAATGGCAAACAGCATAATCATAGCTGCTATAAAAGGCGGACATTATACAGAAGCGACCAACACTATTAACTATTGCAGTTCGATAAACTTATATAGCAACCGCGAAGTGAAACTGATGCGTAACTACCTGGCATCGGCACAATTTAAGCTATCACGCATACCATATATAAACAACTACTTCAACAAAAAAATAGAAAGTATAGTGCCGGTAGCTGAAGAAAATATCGGTAAGCATAAGCTGCAATTGAACAAGACATTCCAATAAGCGAATTGAAAAAATTAAACAAAAAGGATAATGGATAAAGTATTAGTAACCGGGGCCGCAGGATTTGTTGGCTCTCATGTTTGCGATCACTTAATAAATGCTGGCTACAACGTAGTTGCCCTTGATGATTTGTCAGGAGGCTTCAAAGATAATGTGAACCCGAAGGCACAATTTGTAGAGGGTTCAATAAATGACGTAGACCTTGTAAATAAACTTTTTGAAGAACATAGGTTTATCTATGTCTTTCACCTGGCAGCATATGCTGCAGAAGGGCTGAGCCATTTTATCCGCAGATTTAATTATACCAACAACCTTATTGGTAGCATCAACCTGATAAATGCATCTATAAATACAGGTACGGTTAAATGTTTTGTATTTACTTCATCGATAGCAGTATATGGGAAAAACCAACTGCCGATGAAAGAAGATATGACACCCCAACCGGAAGATCCATACGGCATATCTAAACTGGCAGTAGAGCAGGATCTGCTTTCTGCACATGAAATGTTTGGAATGGATTTTATCATTTTCAGGCCGCATAATGTGTATGGTGAAAGGCAAAATATTGGTGACCCTTATCGCAATGTGGTGGGTATATTTATGAACCAGATAATGCAAGGAAAAAAGCTAACCATTTTTGGCGATGGCATGCAAACCCGTGCGTTTAGCCATATAGATGATGTGGCACCCATTATTGCAAAAAGTATAGAAATGCCTGAAACTTACAATCAGGTATTTAATATTGGTGCAGATACTCCATATACTGTAAAGGATCTTGCCACCATTGTATGCGATGCATTTGAAGTAAAAGAGCAGATAGATTTTCTTGAATCGAGAAATGAGGTAGTACATGCCTATTCCAATCATGATAAAGTACACCAATACTTCGGCCATTTGATAAAAAACATACCGCTGAAAGAAGGTATAGAGCGAATGGTAGAAGATGCAAAGGCTAAAGGACCTAGGCAGGGAGAGAAATTTAAAAACATAGAGGTAGAAAAAAACATGCCTCCTTCATGGCGCAAACTTGTATAAAGCAACAATATAGAAAACCATGCAAAACGCGTCTATATCTGTTATTATACCTGTAAAGAACGAAGCGTCTAAAATAAGGGCATGTATTGAAGGCATCCTGAGCCAATCAATAGCTGTAGAAGAAATTATCGTGCTGGACTCCGGTTCTACCGACGGTACATTGGATATTCTGAAAGAATATGAAAAGGTAAAGATCTTACACATAAACCCTAACGAGTTTAATCACGGCGAAACACGGAACGTAGGTGTAAGGCATGCCAGAGGAACATTCTTATTATTGACAGTAGGTGATGCACGGCCATATGATGAAGATTGGATAAAGAAAATGTTGGAAGGCTTTAGCAGTGAAGATGTAATGGCTGTTTGTGGTAAACAGGTAGTGCCGCATGAAACAGATAAGAACCCTGCAGAGTGGTATAGGCCGGTATCTAAATCGGGTATCAGAACATTTAAGTTTACGAGGGAGGAATTCGCCGCACTATCACCTGCCGAGCTGAAAAGTGCATGTGGTTGGGATGACGTTACAGCTTTGTATAAAGCTACTGCGTTAAAAGAAATCCCTTTTCAGGTTACATCTTATTCAGAAGATGCCATTTGGGCAAAGGATGCATTATCTAAAGGATATACCATAGCATACAATCCCGAGGCAATGGTATATCATTATCATCTGGAGAACAAAGACTTTACCTTTAAACGTACATTAACTACGCTATACTTCAGGTACAGGCATTTTGGCTTTATACCACCAAAGCCTGCAATGGGCTTCATAGACCTGCTTAGGTTGATAAAGGTGGTATGGATAAGTGGGCCGATGACTAACAGGGAGAAAGTGAAATGGGTAAAATATAATTTAGATATGCATAATGCTGCCAAAGCAGCGTATCGTTTATTTACAGATGCACTTGCTATAAGCGAAGACAACCTTACCAAAGTGCATACTGAATATTGTGGAAAACCACCAATACCTGTAAAAAAATAACATGAGCGGACCACTCGTTAGTGTATTAATGACATCATACAACCGTGAGAAATACATTGGTGTAGCTATAGAAAGTGTATTGGCATCTACCTATCAGAATTTTGAATTGATTATTGTAGATGACGGCTCGAAAGATGATACAGTGCGTATAGCTAAGAGCTATGCAGATAAAGACAGCCGTGTAAAAGTATATCAGAACCCGAAGAACCTGGGGGATTATCCTAATCGAAATCAAGCAGCTGCCTATGCCACAGGGAAATACCTGAAATATGTGGATGCCGATGATTATATATATCCTACAGGGTTGGAAACTTTGATAAATATGATGGAACAATTTCCAACTGCCGGTTGGGGGCTGTGTTCATTGCTTCAATATTATAAACAACCATTCCCATTCATACTTTCTCCTAAGGAGGCATATGAGTACAACTACTTAGGGCCGGGTATTTTTCATAAAGCCCCGTTATCTGCCATTATTAAGAAAGATGTTTTTAATGCAGTAAGCGGCTTTAATAATATACGTATGGCTGGTGACTTTGAGATGTGGAACCGTCTTGGCCAGAAATATCCTGTAGTGCTGATGCCGGATGGCATAGTGTGGTATCGTGAACACGATGCACAGGAAATGAATAGCTATAGGAAATTTGTAAAGCTGTATGCAGATATTAAAATGAAATACCTGCTGTCGGATGACTGTCCTTTGGATAAGGGTGCGGTTAAGGCAGTGATAAAACGATCGATGGCAAGTCTGAGAAAAGAAATGCTGAAGTCAATCATTAAAATGGATATAGCAGCCGTAAAGGAAAACCTAATGATACATAATATACATCGCAACAGTATTAAATCCTAAACTAAAAAATGCTGCAGAGATTACATAAAGCTTTTTTAGAAAATAAGTCTAATAATGCTTTTTGCATAGAAGATATTTACTACACCTATTCAGAAGTATATAGTTTAACTGTAAAAATAGCACAGTTATTGAAGGATAATCCTTCAGGTTCTGATGTGATAGGAATTATAGTTTCTAATAACGTAGAAACATACGCGGCAATACTGGCATGTTGGTTTAGCGGGAAAGCATATGTACCTATCAATCCCCAGTTGCCGGAAGGTAGAAATAAGCTGGTATTAGAGAGTGCTAATGTTCATTTATTACTTAATTGTGCAGAAGATGATGTGAATTATGATGATCTGCGTGTATTTGATGTACTGCATATTGAAATGGGTGATGTCACTGGAGTATTAACTTGTACTGATAGAGAGGATGACTCGCTTATGTATGTTTTGTTTACTTCTGGTAGCACAGGCCTACCTAAGGGGGTGCCCATAAATTATAAAAACCTTCATGCTTTCTTAGCGTCTTATGAGGCATTGGGTTTCGCTATAAGTGCATCAGACAGGTTTTTACAAATGTTCGAGTTTACATTTGATGTTTCTGTTGCATCTTTTTTAGTTCCTCTTATGTATGGCGCTTGTGTGTACACAGTGCCGGCCGCCGGTGTTAAATATGTCAATGTGATAAAAACTCTCCGGGATAAACAAATAACTGTAGCATGTTTGGTGCCATCTATTATCACATACATGAAACCTTACTTTGACAGGCTTAGTCTGCCCGCCGTTAAGTATTGCATTTTAACAGCTGAGGCTTCCAATATTTATGATATAATAAAATGGAAAGCATGTATTCCTAATAGTGAGGTCTATAATCTGTATGGCCCTACTGAGGCTACCATATGGTGTACTGCCTATAGATTGGATACGAGTACTCCAAAATCATATAATGATATGATGGCGATAGGTAAGCCCTTGCAGCAGGTTAAAGCAGTGATAATAGATGAGGCTGGCAATCTGGCTTCCAATAATATTAAAGGTCAACTATGTATAGCCGGAAAGCAAATTACCTCCGGCTATATAAATAACCAGCAAAAAAATACGGAGAGTTTTATTGCATTATATGACGAGCAGTATTACAAAACAGGAGATTTATGCTATGTGGATGAAGAAGGGGATATTTACTATTGCGGAAGAATGGATTATCAGGTAAAAGTAAATGGACACCGCATAGAATTGGGTGAAATAGAAGCGATGGTAAGAAGGTTGTTCGCAGTTAATAACATTGCCATTCTATATCGTGATAAGGACGGCATTGATAAAATATTTCTTATGCTGGAAGATTTTGATGAGATAGATGATGTTAAAGCAGCTTTAAAAAAAGAGCTCCCATATTATATGTTGCCGCACGTTATAAGCAGCATGAAAACTTTCCCTATTAACAATAGCAACAAAATAGACAGAATTGCTTTAAAAACATACATTGAGCAATACAATGGATAGAGCTATTATTAATAACCTGTTTGATTTGTATGCGTTCTTGGGTAGCCATTCTCTTATATCAATTGATAAGGCTGGGCCATTTCATATAATCAATAGTGAAAGAAGTGTATGGCCATCTATGGCATATAACCCCGATGAGGATTATTCAGAATTTGCCCTGGATGACTTATTTAATAGTTTGACGCATAGTAGTTGTAAAACGGTTATTGTAGGAGGATCATTTTCCAAAACGCTACTTCCATTTTTTAAAATGAACCGCTATATGCCAGTTACCCAATGGTATAATATGGCCAAGAACTTATTATCAAATGAAGACATCCATCTCATAGAAGGTTTGAATATCACCTTATGTAATACCGATCAATTATTGGATGATTGGACCTCGGTAGTAAGTAATGTTTTGTTTAAAAATGAAACTGTTGATAAAAACTTGTTTATCAATGGAGTTAAAAAGGGGGTATTTAAGCTGATACTCGGAAAAATGCATGATGTTGCTGTATCTACGGTTCTTGTTTATTGCGGCGAAACTGCTGGTATATACATGGTTGCTACATTGCCCGAATATCAAAAAAAAGGTATTGGTAAGGCCATGATGGGATATGCAGAACAGCTTGTTTATGAATCAGGCTATCCAAGCGCTTTGCTGCATTCTACACAATCAGGCTTACCGTTATATAAGTCGCTGGGGTATACCCTTTATGATACTAATGTCTTGTTTTATAATTTCAATTAACAATGGATAAAGCAAAAATTCTGGAAGACATCAACCAGGTTTGTCAAAAAGTCTTCAGAGACGCAACGTTACAGGTATCAGCATCTACTTCCGCAAAAGATGTAGATAGCTGGGATTCTATCAGTAATCTTTTTTTAATAGATGAGCTTGAGAAGACATTTAATATCAAGTTTGAACTGGATGATATATTAAATGCTCAGAATATTGATGACTTGGCAAATGTTATCTTAACAAGATCAGGCGATGCATCTGCTTAAAAGAATATATGCTCGGCTACATTATTTCTTCTTTGTAGACGTGTTGTATACTATCTGTCGCATTATACCTTTTTTAAGGCCCATATACTATACAAGAGGGAATGAAAGTGCTGTAGATTTTAAAACCTGGTTTCGACAAAAGGTATTGGGTCATAACAAACACTGTTATTGGCCCGTACACTTTACGTCTACAGTACGTTATCCTAACAATATATATGTTGGGATAGATGCTGCACCTGGCATTTCTCCCGGCTGTTATATACAAGCTGTAGGTAAAATATATATTGGCAACTATACTCAGATAGCTCCCAATGTAGGGTTAATTAGTTCCAATCATTTTATGCTTGACATCAGAAAACATATTGAAGATGAAATAAGAATTGGAGAATATTGTAGAATAGGAATGGGTTCTATTATTAATGCTGGCGTAGTACTAGGCGATTTTACAACTGTTTCTGCAGGTTCGGTAGTTACTAAAAGTTTTCCCAATGGCTACTGTGTAATAGGAGGAAACCCTGCTGTTATGATAGCGGATTATAGCGATAACACTTCTATAAAAGAGAAATTTATTCGGTATAGAAATGAACATGAATACAACGGATATATTCCCTCTGTTGAATTTGAAAAATATAAACGAAAGTATTTGAAAAAATTTAGTGATGTGAGTAGCTAAGGCTAAGCATATGCCAAAAGCTTCCATGCAAAAACACTATAGGCAAGTTGAAACATATCAACGCGTGCTTACGAAAGCTGGATTGACAATATAATTAAGTTAAATGGTACTTTCAGAAAAGGATCCTAAATATACCCAGTGCACCATATCTGTAATGGATAACATCGCAGACCCGGATATTCGTTTTGATGAAAAAGGGATTAGCAATTACTATTACGAATTCCAGCGTTCGTTTAAAGAAAGTGTATTGACAGGAAAAGCAGGAGAAAATAAACTGGTTGCTATAGCACATGAAATAAAAGAGGCCGGCAAGGGTAAGCCTTATGATTGTATCATGGGCCTGAGTGGTGGTGTGGATAGTACTTATGTAGCATATGTAGCAAAGAAATTAGGGCTACGACCACTGGCAGTGCATTTTGATAATGGATGGAATAGCGAGCTGGCAGTAAAAAATATCGAGAATATAGTAAGTAGGCTGGGCTTCGACCTGGAGACTTATGTTATCAACTGGGAAGAGTTTAAAGATTTGCAAATGGCATATCTGAAGGCTTCAGTAGTAGATATTGAAGCCATAACTGACCATGCCATATTTGCTACATTATATAAAATGGCCGGGCAGAGAGGTATCCAGTATATTTTGAGCGGCACAAATGTGCAAACAGAAAATACGTTGCCTAAAACATGGATACATCCTAAAACGGACCATATTAATATCAAATCGATACACAAAGCTTATGGTACAGTACCGTTAAAAACGTTCCCTTTTATGGATGCGAAGGTGAAACGGTACTACCAGCAGGTAAAAGGCGTACGTTCAGTATCTGTTCTGAATTACGTGGACTATAACAAGCATGCTGTAAAGGAAACAATACAGAAAGAACTGGGCTGGAGGGACTATGGCGGTAAGCACTACGAAAGCATCTGGACTCGTTTTTATCAGGGCTATATATTGCCTACCAAGTTCAAAATAGATAAGCGCAAAGCACACCTGAGCGATTTAATATTTGCAGGGCAGATAACTAAAGAGGAAGCACTAGCAGAATTGCAGCAGCCCATGTACAATGAAGAGCAGTTCAAATCGGACTATGATTTCGTGCTAAAAAAATTCGGGTTTACAGAGCAGGAGTTTAATACCCTGATGCAACAACCGCCTCGCAGCCACTACGATTTTGATTACGAGATGCCGATAGATAAGCGTTATCCGGTATTAAAGCCCTTCAAGAAAATATACCGCGCAATTTTTCCACCCAAGTAAGAATTATTATGGCCAGAGTTAGGATAATACCGGTGTTGCTACTAAGTAAAGGTGGGTTGTATAAAACAATAAACTTTAAGAATCCAAAATACGTTGGCGACCCCATCAATGCAGTAAAGATCTTCAACGAAAAAGAAGCGGATGAATTGTTATTGCTTGACTATACAGCTACGGTAGATAAACGGGAGCCTGATTATGTGAAGATAGCAGAAATAGCAGGCGAAGCATTTATGCCAATGGCCTATGGCGGTGGCATCAAAAACTGGGATATGGCCAAACGTATATTTGATTGTGGCTATGAAAAGGTAGTGCTAAATACTGTATTGTTTGATGAACCAAAGCTTGCTGGTACAATAGGTAATGTATATGGTAGCCAGGCTGTGGTTGGCAATATGGATGTGAAGAAGAACCTTTTTGGCAAGTATAAAGTCTATTCACATTCCGGTACTAAAAGCACCGGACATTCACCTGCAGAATGGGCTAGGATATTAGAAGATAATGGTGTGGGGGAAATAATGATAAACAGCATCGACAAAGATGGCACATGGGATGGCTACACAACAGACTTGATACATGACGTAGCTGCTAAAGTTTCTGTGCCGGTGATAGCATGTGGTGGTGCGGGTAAGTTTGAAGACCTTGAAACAGCCGTAAAAGCCGGAGCTTCAGCGGTAGCAGCAGGTAGCATGTTCGTATTTCAGAAAAAGGGCATGGGCGTATTGATAAGTTTTCCAACAGGTAAAAATATAACAAGATAAAAATGACCAAGAGTACAGTTCGTTTTGCGATAGTGGGTTGCGGACGTATAGCACAGCGCCACGCCGAACACATTAATAACCAGGGAACATTAATAGCTGTTTGTGATGTAGTAAAGCAACGTGCAGATGATATGGCGGCTAAATATGGCGCTCATGCCTACTATGATATTAAAGACCTGCTGGCAAATGAAAAAGATATAGATGTTGTGTCTATTTGCTCACCTAATGGTTTGCATTCAACGCATTCTATACAAGCATTAAAAGCAGGTTTCAATGTGCTATGTGAAAAGCCAATGGCTACAAGCGTACACGATTGTGGTGAAATGATAAAAGTAGCAGAGCAGGCAAATAAGCGCCTGTTTGCTATTAAGCAAAACAGGTTTAATCCACCTGTTGCTGCGGTGAAGAAAGCAATTGACGAAGGCCGCCTGGGAAAAATATACAGTGTGCAGCTTAGTTGTTTCTGGAACCGTAATCCGGATTACTATGCTAATTCGTGGAAAGGTACTAAGGATATGGATGGCGGTACATTGTACACGCAGTTCTCGCACTTTATAGACCTGCTATATTGGTTGGTAGGTGACATAAAGAACGTATCTACTTATATGGCTAATTATTCTCATAAAGATATCATCGAGTTTGAAGATACCGGTGTGGCAATAGTTGAGTTCTACAATGGCGCTATCGGTACGGTTAATTATACCGTTAATAGTTATGAAAAGAATATGGAGGGCTCCCTTACCATATTTGCAGAGAAAGGCACGGTGAAAATAGGTGGCCAATACCTGAATGAGCTGGAATACCAGAATATTAAAGACTACCGTATAGACAACTTGCCTGAAGGTAACAAGGCAAATAACTACGGTTCATACCAAGGCTCTATGTCTAACCACGATAATGTGTATGAAAACCTTATAGACGTGCTTACTAACAATGCCAGTATTTCTACCAGCGCATTTGAAGGGTTGAAGACCGTAGAGATCATAGATAAAATGTACTCAGCTGCCAAACATATTCCTGCATGAGCCAACCTACATTATACCAGTCTAAAATCATCAATGTAAACTTTGGCGAAGATGTCAAAGTGGTAGAGCCCGTAAATATCTACGGCTGTAGCATCGGTGATAATTGCTTCGTAGGGCCATTTGTAGAGATACAAAAATCGGTGACGATAGGTAAGCGTACTAAAGTACAATCGCACACATTCATCTGCGAACTGGTAACTATTGGCGACGATTGCTTTATTGGCCATGGGGTTATGTTTATCAACGACTTGTTTGAGAAAGGTGGCCCTGCTGGTGGTGATAAGAATTTCTGGAAAGAAACGCATATTGGCAATCATGTATCAATAGGCTCTAATGCTACGATATTACCAGTATCTATTTGCGATAACGTGGTGATAGGTGCAGGTGCGGTGGTTACAAAAAACATTGCACAACCCGGCGTATATGCGGGCAACCCGGCAAGAAAACTTAAAGACCTTTAATAAAAATGAATATCCCATTCGTAGATCTTAAGGCCCAGTATCATAGCATCAAGAAAGATATTGATACGGCTATAGAAAATGTAATTTCAGAAACGGCCTTCATTGGTGGTAAATATGTAAAAGACTTTGAAGCTGCATTTGCTGAATTATATGGTGTAAAGCATGTAATAGCCTGTGCTAATGGTACAGACTCTTTATACATCATTATGAAGATGCTGGGCATTGGCGAAGGTGATGAAGTGATAACGGTTGCTAATAGCTGGATATCCAGCTCGGAAACTATTTCACAAACAGGTGCCAAACCTGTATTTGTAGATATTCATCCCGATTACTACAGCATTGATGAAAAGAAGCTGGAAGCTGCAATAACGCCCTATACAAAAGCTATTATATTAGTGCACCTGCAAGGGCAGATGGCAGATATTGAGACGATAGAGCGCATTTGCAAAGAAAAAAATATACACCTGATAGAAGATTGTGCACAGTCGCACTTCTCTGAATACAAAGGTGTGCGTGCCGGTCTTCGCGGCATAGCCGGTAGTTTTAGCTTCTACCCCGGCAAAAACCTGGGTGCTTATGGAGATGCAGGCTGTATTATTACCAACGATGATGAGCTGGCTATGAAAATGAGGCGTTATGCATCGCACGGTGCACTAAAAAAACACCAGCACGAAGTAGAGGGCATCAACAGCCGCCTTGATGGTTTACAGGCTGCTATTCTTTCCGCTAAGCTGCCGCATATATTAAAATGGACAGAGCAACGGATAGCAAATGCTAAGCTGTATGATAAGTATCTTGCGGGCATCGGTGAGATAGTGATACCACAAGTAAGGCCGGAGTCTGTACACACATACCACCTGTATGTTATTCGCGCGCAGCGCAGAGACGAGCTGGCACAATACCTGAAAGAAAAAGGTATTGAAACTGCCGTACATTATCCTACCATACTGCCAAGCCTGAAGGCTTATGAGTACCTTGGTGCCACACCGGATCAATTCCCGGTAGCGCACCAGTATCAATCTGAAATACTATCGTTGCCTATGTATCCGGAACTTACGGAAGAAGGCATCAAATATATTGCCGATACCATAGCTGCTTTTTACAAAGCATAAGTTTTTGTGCAGTTAAAGAATAAGGTAATATATATACTATCGCAGCAGCCCTGGGGCGAGATGTTTATTTCAAAACATCACTATGCTGTAGAATTGGCGCGTTTGGGAAACAAGGTGTTTTACATCAATGGACCCGACCAGGAAGGTATATTGAAGCCTGGACAGGTGGCTATTACACCCACTGGTATAGATGGGTTAGCATGCGTAACACACAGGCTTTTTTTTCCTTATTTCTTTAAGTTCAAAGCGCGTGCTGTATACGATTATTTGCTGCGTTTTCATATCCGTAACATTATTAAAAAAACTGGCACCCCAGATGTGGTATGGTCGTTCGATTTGTCGGATACCATGCCATTAAGAATGTTTCCTGCAGCAGCAAAGAAGATATACATGCCGGTTGATGAGCTGAATGAAACAACTGCACTGAAAGCAGCACAAACCGCAGATATAATATATTCCGTTACTTACGAGATATTGGATAAATTCAAATCATATGCGGTGCCCAAAGTTTTCCTGAACCATGGTGTTGCATCTCAATTTCTGAACAACGATCTGTCTGCTGTAAGTAATGGCCCCATACAAGTTGGGCTTTCCGGTAATTTTTTACGTCCGGATATTGATCGGCCAACTTTACTAAACATTATCAAACAGCATCCAAAAGTGATTTTCAACTTTTGGGGCAGTATCGACCATAACAGTTCCAATCTCGTACCATATGAAGATGAAGCTGCCACCAACTTCATAAATGCCCTCAGGCAGTTGCCCAATGTTAAATTGGAAGGGCAGGTAGCACCTGTAAAGCTGGCTGAGGAAATGAAACAAATGGATTGCTTCCTGATATGTTACGATATACAAAAGGACCAAAGCGGCGGCACTAATTATCATAAGATACTGGAGTATCTCGCAACCGGTAAGGTGGTCGTGTCAAATAATGTTACTACCTACGCTCATTATCCCGGGATGATAGAAATGACAAGTAACAGGAATAATAATAGTGAGCTGCCTGCTTTGTTTTCAAAGGTTATAAACAATATAGGTAGCTACAATGCTTTGTCTAAGCAACAGGAACGCGTATCGTTTGCTGAAGGGTTTACTTATCATAACCAATTAAAAAGAATAGAGGCAGACTTGAAGGCATGATAAAGGGGGCGCGTATACTCATTGTTACCAGTGTTAATCTGTCTGCTAATCCGCGCAGCCTGAAAGAAATCCGCTCATTAGTAGCTGCTGGTGCCGATGTTACCGTTATCAAATTCACATTTGATAACTGGAGCAATGAAAACGAGCAACGTATTGAAGAAGAGTTAAAGAACGTCAAATGGGTTAGAATAAGTGCTACACGTAAGCCTTATTTCCCTTGGCTGGCATCAACATTGGCAAGCGCTTTATCAACATACATGCTAAAGGTTTTCAAAACAAGTGACAAGCTGAAAGCATATAGCCTTGATAAAAGAAGTTACCTGTTGCATAAAGCATTGAACGGTTTAAAACCGGAATATGATATTATCATCGCTCACAATCCTGGCACTTTCTGGGCAGTGAGTAATTATGCAATAGCTAACAACATACCTTTTGCTGTAGACATAGAAGACTATCATGCAGGTGAGCAAGGTCATGAGGTGAATGAAACATTACGTAGTCTTATGAATAATGTGCTAAAGAAAGCAGTGTACATCTCTGCTGCGTCACCACTCATCCTGCAACATATCATAAGCGATATTGCTGTTGATAAACCTGCTTTTGTGCTGAATAATGTCTTCCAGTTGAGCATGCAGCCTGCATTCAAAGATTTTGATGCTGTACTGCCATTGAAGCTCATATGGTTTTCCCAATATGTGGGGCTTAACAGAGGTGTACAGGATATTATCCGGGCATTGAATCTTATTGATAGCTTTCCCGTGCATCTTACCTTGATGGGGAATTGCGATGAACAAACGGCATCGGCACTTAAAAGGCTGTTAAGTAATTCTAAGCATACACTGCATTTCAAAAAGCCGTGCAGCGAAGCAGAATTACTCGAAACAGTGTCTGAACACCATATAGGATTGGCATTAGAGCCGGCGTTTTCTATTAATAACGACCTGGCATTGTCTAACAAAATATTGACTTACCTCTTGGCGGGAAATGCAATCATCGTTTCAGATACAAAAGCACAGGAATTATTTATAAATACCTATCCTCAAGTAGGTAAGGTATATAAAAAGGGCGCGCATAAAGAGTTGGCAACTGTATTATCCCTGTTGTTCAACGATGTAGATCATCTTTATGAGCTAAGGCGCGCCGCGTATCAGTTGGCGAAAACAGAGCTTAACTGGGAAAAGGAACAGAATATTTTTCTAAAACACGTAGCAGCAAATATTCATCATGCAGCATAGCGATATCAAGGTATATAATAACTCGGGAAATACGGATGTATTAAGCCTTGTTAATGGTGATCATCTGCATGTATTTGATGTGGGATGCGGTGCAGGTTCTATTGCACGTCGCCTGGTAGAGAAGGGCCATATTGCAGATGGTGTAACTATTTCAGCTAAAGAACTGGAAGAGGCCCGGAAAGTATTACGCAATGGATATTTATACAACCTGGAAAATGGATTGCCGCAGGAAATACCGGATAACAGCTACGATGTAGTTATATGTTCGCATGTGCTGGAACATATTGCTTATCCCGATAAGCTCATTGCAGATATAAAAAGGGTACTCAAAAAGGACGGTCATTTGATAGTAGCCTTACCTAATGTATTCTATTATAAATACAGGTGGCAATTAATGAAGGGTAGTTTTAAAACAGCAGATGCAGGTATCTGGGACTATACCCACCTGCGTTGGTATTCTTACAAAACAGCTGCCGACTTTTTCAAGGCAAATAATTTTGAACTTACAGTAGCTACTGTTACAGGAGATCTTCCATTTACCAGTGTGTTAAAGCATGTATTGCCGGCTACCTTGCGTAAAGGCTTATATAAGGGGTTGACAAGTATTTCAAAAGGATTTTTCGGTTATCAGCTTTTATACAAGCTGAAGAATATTAAATAGTTGAAGAAAATACTCATTATATCCCCCCATTTTCCGCCGTCAAATCTTGCTGCGGTACATCGTTCGCGATTATTTGCGCAGCATTTGCCCGCTTTTGGCTGGAACCCAATCATTCTTACCGTAGATGAAAAATACTACGAAGAAAAGCTGGATGAGAATCTGGTAAAATTATTGCCGCAGCAATTACGCATAGAAAAAGCGAAAGCCTTTAGGGTTACCAGGCCGCGATTGATAGGCGATATAGGTTTGAGGGGCTTTGCTCAACTATATAAAAAAGCAAAAAGATTAATAAAGGCAGAAGCTATCGACTTTTTGTACATACCTATCCCATCGTTTTATGCTGCACTCCTGGGCAGGATGCTACATGCATCTACAGGCATCAGGTATGGTATAGATTATATAGACCCATGGGTGCATACGTTTCCTGATGGTGCCAGTATGCGACATAAGGCAAGTGAAGCGATTGCCAATTTCTTAGAGCCGATAGCTATAAAAAAAGCATCGCTGATAACTGGTGTGGCTGAAGGCTATTATAAAGGGGTGGAAGAACGCAACCCTTATCTGAAAGATACTTGTATATTCGGTGCTATGCCTTATGGTGGCGAAAAGCAGGATCATGAAAAGGTGAAACAGTTAGCTATCAAACCATATCTTTTTCAGAAAAATAATAAGTTGCAACTGGTATATGCAGGCGCCATGTTGCCTAAAGCATATCAACCACTGGAGCAAATATTTTCTTCTATACAGAATAACAGAGCAGCTTTTGAAAACCTGGAATTGCATTTCATCGGTACGGGAAAAACACCTGACGATCCTAATGGGTTCAATATAAAACCGCTTGCTGAAAAATATAACTTGTGGCAGACAGTTGTGTTCGAATATCCGCCCCGTATCCCGTATATGGATGTGCTGGTGCATCTGGATGCAGCGGATGGGGTATTTATACTGGGTAGTACAGAGCCACATTATACACCATCTAAAGTTTATCAAGGCGTATTATCGGGTAAGCCTATACTGGCTGTACTACATAAAGAATCATCTGCACTACAGGTGCTGAATAAAACAAATGCCGGAGTGTTCTATCCATTAGACCCTGAGCATCTCGATGACCTCGGCGCATCGTTCGCGCAGTTGTTTAAAGACTATGTTGCCTTTGCAGGAAACTTTACACCATCGCAGGTAAAACAGCAGGAACTGGAAACATACAGTGCTTTCTCTGTTACAAAAAAGTTGGCAGAACTTATCGATAAAGCAATGGCATTATAACGAATGGCTAGTAGATTGGCAATAGTTACTACGCACCCTATTCAGTACAATGCACCATGGTTTAAACTACTGGCTGCAGTACAGGGACTTAGCATCAAAGTTTTTTATACCTGGGAACAATCTCAGAAGAATGAAAAATACGATCCCGGATTTGGCAAGGTGATAGGTTGGGATATACCGCTGTTGGAAGGTTACGATTATACCTTCGTAAAAAATATTTCTCCCGATCCCGGTTCACATCATTTTAAAGGGATTGATAACCCCACATTGATAAGTGAAATAGAACAGTGGGGAGCAGATACCGTACTGGTTTTTGGTTGGCCTTTTAAAAGCCACTTAGCTTGCCTGCGTTATTTCAAGGGTAAGATACCGGTACTGTTCCGCGGCGATTCTACTTTGCTGGATGAACAGCAGGGGATCAAAAAATTACTGCGCAGAATGTTCCTGCGATATGTATACAGGCATGTTGATTATGCCCTGTATGTAGGCACAAACAATAGAGCATATTTTCGGGCACATGGCCTTAAAGAAAAGCAGCTATGCCATGTACCGCATGCTATAGATAATGACCGTTTCAGTCAGCCAGATGATAAATACACCATAGGTGCTGATGCTTGGCGCGCAGAATTGCTGCTGACCGATGATAATTTCGTATTGCTTTTTGCCGGCAAGCTGGAAGCAAAGAAAGACCCCGGCTTTATGCTGCAATTGGCAAAGGCGTTGCGGGCACCCCACTACCGCTTTATAATAGCTGGTAACGGGCCAATGGAGCAGCAACTAAAGGAAGCAGCCGCACACGACAAACGAATCATCTTTATCGATTTTCAGAATCAGCAGCAGATGCCGGTACTGAATCGCCTGGCACATGTTTTCATACTACCATCCAAAGGGCCGGGAGAAACCTGGGGCTTAGCCATAAATGAGGCTATGGCCTGCAGCCGCCCTGTAGTGGCTACTACGCTTACAGGTGGCGCTATCGATTTGATAAACAAGAATGGTATTATCATAGAGCCGGGCGATGTAAAAGCAACTGCCGATTATATTACTCAGTTATCTTCAGACAAGGCCATGTATGCTAAAGCTGCGGCAGCATCGAAACAGCAAATAAAGGAATTTTCATTTCATAAGATTGTAAATAACATTTCCTCCTTGCTGAAAAGCATATAATACTATGCACACCATCAGTGTCATATTGCCGGTTTATAATGGATTGCCTTACTTAAAGGAATCTGTCGAGAGTATATTGAACCAATCCCTGCACGATATAGAATTCCTGATATTGGATGATTGTTCTACCGATGGTAGTTGGGAATATCTTAATTCTTTGAAGGATGATCGTATTCGGCTGTACAGGAATGAGAAAAACAGGGGCCTGTTTTACAACTTAAACTTCCTGATAGGCAAGTCTGAAAAGTCGTTGATCAAACTTTGGTCGCAGGATGATATCATGATGCCTGCCGCTTTGGAAAGCATTGTCAAGTTTCACAATGGTAACGATACGATTGGTTTTAGTTATACTTCTGTACGATATATAGATGAAAATAGCAAGCTCATAAAAGAACTAAGAGAAGATACTACACCCGCTATTATAGATAAAGAAACCCACGCAAGGATATGTTTTATGACCGGCTCAATTGCAGGCAATATTGCGAATGTCACTATTGCTAAAAAGGCCATTGAAAAGGTTGGTCTGTTCAATGAGTCTATGATAATAAGCGGTGATTTTGATATGTGGGTGCGGATAGCAGAATTTTATGACATAGGCTTTATAAAGCAGGCTTTAATATACCTTCGCGATCATAGTGGCCAGCTTAGCAGACAAGGTAAATATTATATAAAGCATATAGAGGAAGATATACAGGTTTTTAATAAACTTTTTTCTTACCTGCCACCACCTTTGATAAAGGAAGGCCGCAGCCAGTTGAGAAAGAACAAACTTGTATTCTATTACACACTTATGCTGCATGCAGTTTTGAAAGGCCAATTTAAAGATGCACACAGTTACTGGAAAACGATCGGTAAGATTGATAGTCCGGTTCAAATAACTTTTTATTTCATTAAGAAAAAATTCATACCGGGTAAGTGATAGCTAGCAATAATTTTGGAAGAACACAAGAACAATTCAAACTGAAAGACAATACGTCTTTTATTACGTTCTTGCTGTTTGCTTCCGTAGTGTATGGTTTATTTTCTCAATATCTTTGGGTATCTGTAATAGGGGGCATTTCATTAGCTGTCATTATTTCTCAGTTATGGAAGCCGTATATACCACCGGTGTTATTGTACCTTTTTGGTTACCACTGGATACAGATATTTGGTAGCGTTATTTATGCCGATTACCTGGGGAAAACCCTTGATGTATTATATGATAGTAAAGAGGCAGAGGTATTGGTCGCAGCAACGCTGGGACAGCTCACACTTATGGCATCTTTCCTGTCAAGGGTATTTAAGCCTGCTTTTTCTCCCGATCTTAATACATTGAAGGCTGCGGCCGAAAAATTGGATACAAAGAAAATCATTACAGCATATATAGTAACTACGCTCATATTCCCTACGCTTATAGCCATTACTTATTCCAATTCCTCACTCAACCAGTTAGTCCAATCCTTTGCAGTACTTCGGAAAGTATTGCTTATGATGCTCATTTTTACGTTCTTCCTCAAGAAGACGGGGTATAGGAATATGATTATACTAATAGTCGTACTCGAATTCATATTGAGCTTTGTTTCTTATTTCTCTTCTTTTAAAGAGGTAATATTTTTCGTAGTGCTTACCTACCTTACGGTCAATCCTTATTTCGATAATAAGTTGATTCTGCGCCTTATCCCTATAGGTATATTCCTGGTTTTCTTCATGGTTTTCTGGTCGAGCGTAAAAGGCGGCTACCGTGCATTTCTAAACCAGGGCTCTATGAAACAGGAAGTACGGGTGAGTACGGGTGATGCGTTTGATTACCTGGGTGAAAAAGCTACTGAGTTTGATACAGATTCATTTAAAACAGGGGGCGAGGTGCTTTTGCATAGGATGCAGTATATGCAGCAATACTCTACCGTATACGCACGTGTGCCTGATATTATAGAATATAGCAATGGTGAAAACCTGAGCAGTACCATTAGTTTCTTATTCCTTCCAAGATTTCTAAATCCTAATAAATCAAGACTAGACCCCTCGACCAAAACATCTTATTACACAGGTCGCCAGTATAAGAATGCAGAGCAAGGAACTTCTATATCTATGGGGTACTTCTGCGACTTATACATCGACTTTGGCATCCTGTTAATGATAATACCATTATTGATTATCACCTTTCTTACAGGTAAGGCAGCTAATTATATTGTTAATAATAAGCAGTATAACCTCATTTTCGTGTATTCGTTGTTCATAGGTATTTTCCTCAGTATGGGTACGTTCGAATCTGACATTATATTTTATCTGGGTTCAGTAAGGAACTATATCGTATTTATGATACTCGGCAAGATATTCATATTCGCATGGTTGAATAAATATGTGACGAACAACCGATGAAAGTATTTATCACTTACGAATATTTTTTGCCGGCTT
>DASWWE010000036.1:0-29369 GCA_036406055.1 Flavipsychrobacter sp.
TAAACTCAACTGCAGCGCATCATCGGGATGAATTTTACCGGCAAAAAATTGTTGCCCGTTATCACCGTAGTCTGACGGGGTATAACCCAAGAGCTGGCCGAAATTTGAGGAATAGAACAATATTTTGCGTGTGCATATGTCAAATATGTTATAGCCAGAGTTGCCTATGTTGGTTAATGTTTGTATTGCAGCAATGTGTTTCTCTACAATTGAATAATCCAGATTCCCTTCATCGAATCTGAATTCTTTTAGGAATTCATAGAAGTCTTCTATACTGCGGGGTGTTGTCATTACATTATACTTTTCTTCCTGATTGCTTCCGAAGAAGTACTGTGCTTTCTTGAAAAAATCAATAATGAATCCCGCATGTGGTTTCCCGGATTTTTGATTCGTCAGATTTTTTCTATCAGTTACATCTTTCGGCAACAACCAAGTTATGAAGTTTTCAAACACAATATAATGAGTTAATAATCATTAAGTATGGTATTTAAATTAGAATTTATATCCAGCCTTGAATGACAAGTAGGTGATATCCTTCCCTTGGCCAGTTTGCTCAATAAAAGGGCCTGCAAAGAAATGCGAGACATCAACAGCGAGTGAGATATGTTTGGAGGGAGAGTAGTTCGTCTCCAACGATAGCAATGTGCCTAATTTTTTCTCAGTACTATAAAATAGTTTTTCCGGTTTAGGTCTTGCTTGGGTGCCATTTGGCGTGTATACGCCGTCCTGGTTACTTTGTCGCCGCATGAAATATGCACCACCATAGATGTGGTACTTGGATGCCGGGCTTGCCCTGAAGTAGGGGCTTATGGTCACTATGTTACTGATGCCAATGGGTGCAGTTAAGCCATATTGTGGCTTTGAGAACAGTGGATTGTATGTATTCAGCAGGTTGTCATTCCTGTTTTTATCGCCTGAAACATAGTTGCCGGCAATCCCAACCACTGCTTTGGCCCTACGAATGAGAAGAAGGTTTACATCTGCAATAATACCGTAAGCTTTTACCCATTGTGTGTTGAACTTTCCGAATTGATACGTCATTTCCACTTCATAGTTGACGGTATTGCTTTGGGAAAACAGTCTTACGCCCGTAATGTGCCGACTATCCATACCTTTCTGATAGTTGTATGTCCTCCTTTGAGATTCGAAGTGCATAAAGTACCAATCTGCATTTAGTTTCTCAGGGAGTATTTTTTCAGTTGAATAGATGCCGGCAATTATGTCTTTGAATGTTTCATCATCAAATGCCCCTTTTTTAGATACTACGGGAGTAAGAACTAAAATGTCCACCTTTCGTTTTTCAGAACTATGCCTGACTATGGCAGCGTCGAATGCAAGCCTCGTGTTGGGACCCTCACGAAAGGTAAGCAGTCGATGGCTTCCATAACCTATTTCCTGTCGTCCTAGCCGAATCATCCAGTTTTTATTGAACTGGTAATCAACAAACAGTTGGTGAAGGCTTAAATGATTTTCTTCAATTTCGGGAGTTGCCGGTATAGGACTGAAAAAGCGAAAAGTACTGCTGAGTTGAGTGAAAATACGCGTAGTCTTGCCGATTTCTATGTTCGCATGGGCCATTGCACGATGCCAATGGCGAGGGCTGTTTGATGCAGTACCGGAAGGCAGATCACCAAAGTTAGGATTGCAGTAGTACTGAAGTTGTTCTCTCACTTCACCACCCACCGATATGTTGCATTGATTTCCAAAGGGAATGAATTTTAAATTTTCTGTTCCCTTTCTCACCAGGCCATCACTCTTCAAATAGTTGAAATTGTCGTTATAACGTAAATAATCTATTTGGCTTTGCCCTTTATAAGTAAATGACAATATAAAAAGGGACAAAATGAACTTTCTCACATTAATATAATTAAAAGAGGCCGCTGCCTTTTGAGCAACGACCTAATAGAAATAATTAGTAAGGCTTAATTACCTGGCCTGTACCTGCACCAAATACACTTTTTCTGAACCCATACTCCAGTTGTTTCATTGTTACTGGGATGTCGCCCGGGAAAAACGGGAAGTATTGGGGTGAGTTTTCAATGACAGTCGGACTTACAGCATTTATGCGGATACCATTCTCCAATTCGATTGCAGCTGCTCTTACGAAACCTTCAACTCCCGCGTTTGCAGCGGATGCATTCGCGAAATTTCGCTGTGGTTCGTGTGTCAATGCACCGGTAATAAGCGTAAAGGAACCTTTAGGTTTGATGTAATGCTGGCCAATCAATACCAGGTTAATTTGCCCCATCATCTTACCCTCCACTCCCTTTCTGAAAGTTATGTTATCCAGGGTGGTCCATGGTCCCACATGGGTCGGTCCGGCTGTGCAGATAAGCGCATCAAAAGAGCCAATCTGCTCGTACATCTTTTCAATTTCTTCGGGTGATGTGATATCTACAGTGATATCTCCTTCTTTGTAATCTACCCTTATAATTTCATGTTCTTTTTCGAACGCTTGGGACAAATAAGTCCCCATGGTGCCTGCGGCACCAACAATTACAATTTTCATTTTTTTAATGTTTATGTTGTTTTTAAAATTCCTCTTCGATGAGTTCTTTATTGACCATTAATCCTGTTGTTGTACCCATAGATACTGCATTGGCTACTGTCCGCATGCGCGTGGTATTATCACCACAGGCAAACACACCCGGTACAGATGTTTGCTGGCCGGGATCAATTTTTATATATCCTTCGGGTGTTATCTGACAGCCTAATTTTTCCGGAATGTCTGAATGTTGAACAAATGGCAGGCGTGCATATAGCGCAGAAAGTGTTGCTGTGCTGCCGTTTTTAAAAACAACTTTCTGTATATATCCATTATTATGGACTATCCGCTCTATCTCATCTTCTACAATTTCAATATTATGCTTTCTGATTTTCTGTAACTGCTCTCCTGTTAAGGTCGCTACACCATTTGTATATAAGGTGAGGTCATCAGTCCAGTTGGAGATAAGAGATGACAACTCAAATGCCAGGTCTCCATTTGCCAGTATTCCGGTCTTCTGATGACGCACCTCAAAGCCATGACAATACGGGCAATGAAGGACGCTGATGCCCCAACATTCTGCGAAGCCCGGAATACCAGGCAATGTATCTTTTATCCCTGTTGCGAATACAATCTTCTTACCCGTAAACCTTTCTCCGGATTCCAATTGTACTTCAAATCCATTAGCCGTTCTCACCCCGTTTTTGACTGTTCCATTTAGCAGGGTCGCGCATCTATAAGCCTGGACCTGCTCTTTGGCCAGTGTCATTATTTCATTTGGGGTTTTCCCGTCATTAGTCAGGAAATTGTGCGAATGTGGGGTTTGCTTGTTGCAGGGCTGGCCACTATCTATTACCAGCACATGTCTCAGCGCCCGCCCTAAGGCCATGGCAGCTGCAAGACCTGCATAGCTGCCACCCACAATAATTACATCGTATTGTTTCTGATTCTTCATGTTATTATCAATTGATTTGCTGAATAGTGATAATGGTATTGCAAGAGCCCCAGCCAGAAGGCCTGCTTGCTTTATAAATTGACACCTCGCTAACATTACCTCACAGATTTATTAGTCTTAAACATGCGTATGATAAATTCCAGGAATGGTATTCCGGCAAACATCATCCAAGGCACCAAAGAGATAGTAAGAATAAATGTTCTCTGGTACAACGGAAATTCAGACAGGAGGTCGCCAAAAAGAAAGAGAAACAGCGTAATAGATGGATATATTACAGCCCAGATTTTTAAAGCGGCTATTAATTTGATTTTAGGAATCATGTCAACTACTTTAGTGAATTATTAATTTCTTTCACAAAAGTAGAACGAGCTACAGGGTGGGTGATAGGACAAAAATTGAGTTAAGCGGTACTTATTTAAACTTTTGCCGGAATGCTTCCGGAGAGGTATTAGTATGTTTTTTAAAGAACCTGATAAAGTAAGATACATCCTCATACCCCAAATGGTAAGCAATATCTTTAACCTGGCTTGATGTTGCTAACAAATACCGCTTTGCTTCTAACAATATCTGGTCGTTTATCATATCCGACACTGTTTTTCCCACCACCGCTTTTGTAATAGCATTCAATTGATAGGTAGATAGATTCAGCAAATCTGCATACTGTGACACTGTTTTTAGTTCGGCTATCCGCGATTCTAACAACTCCGTCAATTCATCAAATCTTTCCTGACTATAAATATTAGAAGCCTGTGTAGTAGCGGAATTGTCTTGACTTTTCCTGATGTATTCAATAAAGAAGATATCCAGGTTGGCTTTAATTACATCTGTGTAACCTTCCTGGCGATTGGTGAACTCTCTGAAAATCGTACGAAGTGGTGCGAAAAGCCCTTCAAAGTAATCTGGTTTTGTTGTACAAGAATTTTTCTTTGTTGCTTTCTTCAACCGTTCTGCTGCATGCATTTCGCCGGGTCGATAAAATGTTGCATCGAACTCGATAAGATAACCTGTGCTGTGGTTTTTAAGCTCAAGTTGATGCACCTGACCCGGACGAAGGATAAAGACGGTATTGTCCTTGATATCATACTTTGTGAAATCTATTTCGTGGATACCCTGTCCCTTATCAATAGCAAGGATGAAATAAAAGTCATGACGATGAAGATCGTGAACCATGTCTTTCTCCTTCATGACGTCGCTAAGGGCTCTGATACTAAAGCGCCCTTGTGGTACTTCGATCTTTTGAGTAGTTGCAATTTTTCTAACAGGAATGTTTTTCATGCAGGTACATGTCGAAAATTTCTAAATGCAATATAAGGAGTTACATTGCAATTGAAAAGCATAATTCAAGAACGGCAACCGTATTAATAATTACATGCAAACTTGTGTAAGTTATGTATCTTCTTAACAGTCCTTTGAATACGCAGTTGTCGTAATTTGAACCCTATTTTGTATCTTATCCATGGCTCCGTTGACTATGAAAAATCTATAGTCAAAGATGTGTTGTTCTTTAGCTGTTTATAGCTAAGCTGATCACTTTCAATTTATAAGGTAATAAAGAAACGCATACTTTTGTCTTCTGATAATGAAACCTACAGTATTAATAATTGACGATGAAGAGAAGCTCAGGGGCTTGCTTAAACGCATCATAGGCTTGGAAGGATACCAGGTTGTTGATACCGGAACATTACAGAATGCTCGTCAGTTTTTGGAAAAAAATAGTATTGATATTGTTCTTTGTGATGTAAAGCTTCCTGATGGTAATGGAGTTGAATTCGCTAAAGAGGTTAAAGTAAAATATCCGCATCTCGAAATAGTATTGCTTACGGCTTATGGCAATATCCCTGATGGCGTAAAAGCAATTAAAAACGGAGCTTTTGACTATCTGGTAAAAGGCGATGATAACAGCAAGGTGATTCCTGTTCTTAATTACCTTTCCGAAAGACTTCAGGAACAAAAGCGGACTAAAGTTATGGACCCCACTCAAAAAGGTTCCAAAGGATTTGGTAGCATTATTGGTAAAAGCGACGAAATACATCAAGCAATTCAATTAGCCAGAAAAGTCGCTGCAACGGACACGGCGGTTTTATTAACTGGAGAAACGGGGACGGGAAAGGAGGTCTTTGCACAAGCAATACACTATACCAGTAGCAGAGCAGATCACCATTTTGTAGCTGTCAATTGCAGCGCCTTTAGTAAGGAGTTATTGGAAAGTGAACTTTTCGGGCATAAAGCCGGTGCTTTTACGGGAGCAACTAAGGACAAAAAAGGCCTGATAGAGGAAGCGAAAGGTGGCACATTGTTTTTAGACGAGATTGGCGAAATGCCAATTGATTTACAGCCAAAACTTTTACGGCTTCTTGAAAACGGTACCTATATGCGTGTGGGTGACACCAGGGAGTATAAAGCAGATATCAGGCTCATAGCCGCCACGAATAGAAATCTGAGCCATGAGATAACGCAGGCCCGTTTCAGAGATGATTTATATTATCGGATCGCTGTTTTTACGATTGAACTGCCGCCGTTAAAGGATCGAACTAATGATATACCGCA
The DNA here is from genome assembly GCA_036406055.1 of Flavipsychrobacter sp. Classification (GTDB taxonomy): domain Bacteria; phylum Bacteroidota; class Bacteroidia; order Chitinophagales; family Chitinophagaceae; genus Polluticoccus. Next base: position 5,988 of record DASWWE010000036.1, read on the forward strand.
ATTAATACAGCATTATTTGGGCATATACAATGCTAAAACAGGAAAAGCCATCCGATCTGTTTCAAAAGAAGCGCTCTATATCCTGTTGCACTGCGAGTGGAAGGGCAATATAAGAGAGTTAAAGAATGTTATTGAACGTGCAGTTATACTTGAAGATTCAGATACACTTAGCCAATCAAGTTTGCCTATCAACTTGCAACAACAAAATAACTTGCAAGGTGCCGCAGTATTTCATCTCGCCAACGTAGAGAAACTGCATATACAAAAGATGTTGCTTCACACGAAAGGTAACAAAACGGAAGCGGCCCGGTTAATGAATATAGGATTAGCTACCTTGTACAGGAAAATAGAAGAATATCAATTGAAATAACAGAGCTATATTAAATTAGTGCCCTAATAATTCAACTCGCACAATCAGTTCAGACGGCTGACAATACTCTCATATTGAGAATTCTATTATCCTTTTGGAGCACTTCTTCAAGTGTCATGCGTCTGCATTGCCAATCAAAAATAGTTGTAAATACAATCCAGATAGCCTTTCCATATTTCCTATATAAGTCAGGCATGTCGTTTGGCCAATGAAGTTGTAAAATAATTTACGATGATCAACCAGCAGAATTATATGCTTATATCGAAGAAGAACTCCCAGAGATTAATAGTGAAATAGAACCCGGAAAAAAAATAAGAAAGAATGAAAATTATGGGTTTAGTTCCCATCGGTCTATATGCAGTGTACATCCATCAACATTATCAGCACGGCTGCTGAGTTATATCATTCTGATAGAAACCTTCTCAAAATGAGAAGGTTTTTTTGTTTTCTGTTTTAGTTGCCTAGTTGACCTTTTGCCATGGAAAGCTTTTGATATCAGCGTTTAGCACATGTGGATTGTGTGATTTGCGTTTCAGGCACGCAGTTTGGCATAAGAGAGCTACAATAAGACAGTTGACAAACTTCAGGTATCAGGATGACCACTGTCATATTGGTTTTATTTCAAAGTAAATCTTTTTGTTATGAAATTAAATCATAGTAAGCAATTGCAATGCTTCTCCCCAGCAGAAGTTAAAAACAAAGTTCATACGGAGCATTCAAAACAAAACGTAGGGACTTTGGGAAACCTGAAAAAATTTGAATGGAAACCATTTCACGTGTTTTTAATTATCTATGGATTGATAACATTAGCCGGCATTGCATTCAGGATGAGTAGCTAGACATGAAAAAGATAATATCAAAAGTATTATATGGTTAATCGTCCTGGCGATGCTCATTATTGTTTACATAAGAATAAAAATACTGTTCAATCTGTAACTAGATAATTATGATAACAGCAGCTTTAGTAATCACGGGCGTTCTTTGTTTCGCTCTGCTTTTTAAATCGATTGATTGGTTCGAAAAAATTTAAATAGATGATAGCATTATTTATTGTAGCCATACTATTGTTTTTGTACATGTGGTACGTATTGGTAAAACCGGAAAAATTTTAGGATAGATGAATACAGAATTATTAGGCGTAATAGTCATGTTCCTGGGCACTTTGTTGCTTGCCTTACCGTTAGGCAAATATATCTCTAAGGTATATGGAGGCGACAAAGTATGGACTGACAAAATGTTTGGACCAATAGAGCGCTTCTTCTTTAAGGTATCACGAATAGATACTGGGAAAGAGATGACCTGGAGGCAGCATCTTGTTGCTTTGCTCACAATCAATTTCGTCTGGTTTTTTTGGGCAATGTTCTGCCTGATGAACCAAGGGTGGCTGCCGTTGAACCCGGACAATATCGTATCACAATCCCCCGACTTAGCATTTAATACTGCTATCTCGTTTCTGGTGAATTGCAACTTGCAACACTACAGCGGGGAATCTGGCGCATCGTATTTCACACAGGTATACGGGCTGATGTTTCTGCAGTTCGTTTCGGCAGGTACAGGTATGGCTGCCGCTGCAATCGTATTCAACGCCCTCAAGGAAAGGACAACGGAGAAACTGGGCAATTTTTACAACTACTTTCTTAAAAGCTGTACCCGAATACTATTGCCGATCTGTATCTTGATAGCTGCTGTACAGATATTCGAGGGTAGTCCAATGACCTTTAAGGGTATAGATACACCTGTAAACCTGCAAGGCGATACAATGCATGTGAGCCGTGGGCCTGTAGCCGCGTTCGTTGCCATAAAACATTTAGGTACTAATGGCGGTGGTTTTTTTGGTGCGAATTCAGCACATCCATTCGAAAATCCAACTTATCTCACCAATATGGTGCAGATGATCGCGCAGGTGCTTATTCCTTTCGCGATGGTATTTGCTATGGGTTTTTACCTGCGTCGTAAAAAATTGGCCTGGGTTATATGGAGCGTAATGACAATTGGTTTCCTGGCATTAGTAATACCTACGATATACTCGGAGATACACGGAAACCCTATGATAGCCAAAATGGGCATAAGTCAGCAGTTGGGCAATATGGAGGGCAAAGAAATACGATTTGGCGCAAGAGCCTCAGCTTACTGGAGTATTGCTACAACGGTAATATCAACAGGTTCTGTAAATGCCATGCACGACAGCTTTATGCCCTTATCGGGGATGAACATGCTGCTGGGTATGATGGTGAACTCTTTCTACGGAGGTGTAGGTGTAGGTTTTCTCAACTTTTATGTGTACCTGATAATTGCAGTATTCATAGGAGGCTTAATGGTAGGACGCACACCTGAATTTCTTGGCAAAAAAGTTGAAGCAAAAGAAATGAAGATAGCCATGATAGTAGCACTGTTGCACCCCTTCCTGATACTGGCAGGTACCGCTATCTCCAGCTATCTGGCTGCACACGATGCCGGCATGGGCTGGTGGTGGTTAGGTGCAGATGGTACACCCATGCATGCAACAGCATGGCTGAACAATCCAGGTAATCATGGCTTCAGCGAGATGCTATATGAATACACCTCTGCTTCTGCCAATAACGGAAGTGGCTTTGAAGGTTTGGGAGATAACAATCCATTCTGGAATATCAGCACCGGTATCGTATTGATCCTGTCGCGCTTCCTGCCTATAATCGGTCCGGTGGCAATAGCAGGCATATTAGCACAAAAGAAACATATACCTGAAAGCGCCGGAACCTTAAAAGCTGATACCGCAACCTTTGGTCTGTTAATCTTGGCAGTAAAAGTAATCATAGCAGCATTAGCATTTTTCCCTGCACTGGCATTAGGGCCAATAGCAGAATATTTTGGAATGAAGTAAAAGAAAAAAATCATGTCAGTACATAGAAGAACACAAAGATTATTTGATCCGGCTCTTGTTAGAGAGTCTATAAGTCAGTCGTTCAAGAAACTGAATCCCAAGGTACAATTCCGTAACCCTGTAATGTTTACAGTAGAAATCGGCACCGTAATTATGCTGATCGTATGCCTTTGGGTTTTAGCGGGAGAGCAGTCACAAGGCTCGTTCGCATACAACTTCTGGATATTCCTGGTGCTTTTGTTCACCCTGTTGTTTGCAAACTTTGCGGAAGCTTTGGCGGAAGCAAGAGGCAAGGCACAGGCTGCATCATTGCGTAAAACCAGGGAAGAAACACCCGCAAAGAAAGTTGAATTGATAGGTGAGATATTTATGGATGAAGTACATATGGTGCCCTCATCTTCACTGAAAAAAGGGGATGTCTTCATCTGTGATGCCGGAGATATTATACCTATAGATGGTGAGATCATCGATGGTATTGCTACTATAGACGAGTCAGCCATTACCGGCGAATCTGCACAGGTGATACGTGAAGCCGGAGGCGATAAATCATCCGTTACTGGAGGTACTAAAGTACTATCTGACCACATTAAAGTAAGAGTAACTACCGAAGCGGGGGAGAGTTTCCTGGATAAGATGATAGCATTGGTCGAAGGTGCGTCAAGACAGAAAACACCTAATGAAATAGCGCTTACCATTCTATTGGCAGGCTTTACGTTGGTGTTTGTAATAGTATGTGTAACGCTGCACCCTTTCGCAGCCTATGCTAATACACCAATCCCGATAGCTGCGTACATATCACTTTTCGTGTGTTTGATACCTACCACTATCGGGGGCCTGCTTTCAGCTATTGGGATCTCGGGTATGGACAGGGCACTGCGGGCAAATGTAATTGCCAAATCAGGTAAAGCGGTAGAAACAGCGGGCGACCTGGATACGCTTTTGCTTGATAAGACCGGTACTATAACCATAGGAAACCGTAAGGCAACTAATTTCTATCCAGCTAAAGGAATCAATGAAAACGAGTTCAAAAAATGTGCAGTATTGAGTTCTTATGCTGATGAAACCCCTGAAGGTAAATCAATTATCGAGCTTGCAGGTATCAATCCCTTGAGCTATCAAATCAGCAGTCCCAGGTTTATAAAATTTACTGCCGAAACAAGAAGCAGCGGTATAGACTATGAAGATATCCATATACGCAAAGGCGCTTACGATGCTATAAAGAACATGGTTGAGGCTGCAGGAAATCATTTCCCTGCCGATGCAAAAGCAAAAGTTGATGAAATATCTTCCAACGGTGGTACACCACTTGTTGTGTCAGAGAACAATGTGGTTTTAGGCGTAATTGAATTGCAGGACATTATAAAGGTTGGCATCAAAGAAAGGTTTGAACGCTTGCGTAAAATGGGCGTAAAAACGGTAATGGTGACTGGTGACAATCCGCTTACAGCAAAATACATAGCTGCAAAAGCAGGTGTGGACGATTATATAGCGGAAGCTAAGCCCGAAGACAAAATGTCTTATATCCGTAAGGAACAGCAAAACGGCAAGCTGGTGGCTATGATGGGAGACGGCACAAACGATGCTCCTGCCTTAGCGCAGGCAGACGTCGGTGTTGCTATGAACAGCGGTACAGCCGCAGCAAAGGAAGCGGGTAATATGGTGGATCTTGATAATGATCCTACGAAGCTCATTGAGATTGTGGAAATAGGTAAGCAACTGCTGATGACAAGAGGTACGCTGACAACTTTCTCTATAGCTAATGATGTGGCCAAATACTTCGCGATAGTGCCAGCGCTGTTCATTATTTCAATACCTACATTGCAGGGTTTGAATATCATGAATCTGCATAGTCCGCAAAGCGCAATATTGTCTGCAGTGATCTTCAATGCCATCATTATACCATTGTTGATTCCACTGGCTTTGCGCGGTGTGGCTTACAGGCCGATAGGTGCGAGTGCATTGTTACGAAGGAATTTGCTGGTATATGGATTAGGCGGGGTCATTGTTCCCTTCATAGGAATAAAAATAATTGACCTGTTAGTAAGCCTCTTTATATGAAAATGACAAAAAGCAACTAAGATGAAAAAGGAAATATTGCCATCGATACTGTTAACCACGCTCTGCATACTGTTCTTTTCGGGTTTGTATCCGTTAGTGATGTTTGGTATCGCACAGGCGGCGCCAAATAAAGGTGAAGGTTTTGTGACTAATGTGAATGATAAGACTTATTACAGCAATATAGCTCAAAAGGTTGCCGACGACAAATACTTCTGGCCTCGCCCCTCGGCTGTTGATTACAATGCTGCGGGATCTGCCGGCAGTAACAAAGGCCCGACCAATCCTGACTACCTGGCAATAGTAAAGCAGCGCATAGATACGTTCCTGGTTCACAATCCAGGCAGCAAAAGAGCAGATATACCTTCAGATATGGTTACTGCCAGCGGCAGTGGTTTAGATCCTCATATCAGCGTACATGGTGCGATAATACAGGTTCCGAGGATAGCCAGGATAAGGGGGCTGTCAGAGAATGCTATAAAAGACCTAGTAACCAAACAAACCGAAAAACCTCTATTAGGAATGTTCGGTACCGAAAGAATAAACGTATTAAAACTAAACATTGCTTTGGATGCAATGAATAAATAGAACGGATTAACACCTACTGAAATGAAAAAAATGATACTAACATATGCCTTGGTGATACCAGTAATGAGTACCATCAAAGCCCAGGGAACAGCCGAAGAACAAAATAATACCGAAGTTGGAGTTATTGATGTGCAACAGGCCGAACAAAAGGTCAACCCCATCACATTTTCAGGCTACGCAGAAGCTTATTACGGTTTTGATTTCAATCAGCCTTCAAACAACACCCGCCCAGGTTTTGTGTATTCACACAACAGACATAATGAGGTAAACATAAATCTAGCTTTCCTGAAAGGCAGCTACGTGGTTGACAGGACACGCGCCCATGTGGCATTGGGTGTAGGTACTTATATGAATGCCAACTATAGTGCAGAGCCAGGTGTATTAAAGAACATTTATGAAGCAAATGCTGGTGTTAAGATATCAAAGAAAGCAGACCTATGGATTGATGCAGGTTTGATGTCTTCGCATATTGGCTTTGAGAGTGCGCATACCCCGAGTTGTTGGACGTTGACACGCAGTATTATAGCCGACAACTCGCCATACTTTGAAAGTGGGGCAAGGTTGTCTTATACTTCAAAAAACGGGCAGTGGTACTTAGCCGGCCTGGTATTGAATGGCTGGCAGCGCATTCAGCGGGTAGATGGTAATTCTACTATCGGAGGTGGTACACAGATTACTTTTAAGCCTTCGGGTAATGTAACACTGAATTATAGCACATTCTTTGGGAACGACAAACCTGATAGTGTACACCAAACCCGCATCTTTCAAAATGTATATGGCATTTTCCAGGTGACCGAAAAATTCGGCATTATTGCTGATCTTGATTATGGAATGGAACAGAAATCCAAGGGTAGCTCTGATTGGAATAACTGGCTGGGTACTGCACTGATACTGCAATACAAACCGACCAAGACTACAGCCATTGCTGTAAGAGGTGAATATTATACAGATGAAAAGGGGGTTATCATAGCTACCGGAACACCTAACGGCTTCAACACATCAGGGTTCAGTGCAAACTTTGACTGCTATATTCTGAACAACGTGCTGTGGCGCATTGAAGGAAAACTCTTTAATAGTGAAGATGCAATTTTTACAGACAAGGGTGGAGCTGCAGCCAATACAAGTCCTGTAGCTACTACTTCATTATCTATTAGTTTTTGATGAACGAGCAGGAAAATAGAGATCAACGGGTCCAGCAATTCCTGAAGCTTAACGAAAAGAGTGACAGGGGACGGCTAAAGGTCTATGTTGGCATGAGCGCCGGTGTAGGCAAGAGCTACCGTATGCTTCAGGAAGCACATAACCTGCTCCGAAACGGTGTGAATCTCAAGATTGGATTTATTGAAACGCATGGAAGAAAAGAAACTGAAGCGCTTATTGAAGGACTTCCTGTGATTCCAAGAAGGGAAGTGTTTTACAAAGGTAAAAGAATGGATGAACTGGATGTTCAGGCCATTCTTTTACTGCATCCAGAAGTAGTTATTGTTGATGAGTTAGCGCATACGAATATCCCCGGAAGTAAGAACACTAAGCGTTGGCAGGATGTGTTAGATATTATGGATGCCGGTATCGATGTAATTACAGCAGTAAACATCCAACATGTTGAGAGCATAAATGAAGACGTCAAGCATATTACAGGTGTTGAAGTACATGAACGGGTGCCGGACAAAATACTTCAACTGGCAGATGAAGTGGTGAATATTGACCTTACAGCCGATGAACTAATAACCCGGCTAAAGGAAGGCAAAATATACGACCATACAAAAATTCAGCAGGCGCTCGCTAACTTTTTTCAGCCGGATAAGATATTGCAACTCCGTGAACTCGCGTTGAAGGAAGTTGCGGGACAAGTAGAACGCAAAGTGGATTACTCTATTGAGTACCAGAAAAACCCTTTTCGTCACGAGCGGTTTTTAGCTTGTGTTTCTTCGAATCATGATGTCGCGCAGCGGATTATCCGTAAGACAGCACGATTGGCGTCTTATTATAATAGCCAATGGTACGTTCTGTATATTCAGACACCTAGAGAGTCTGTTGACAAAATACCCCTTGCAGTTCAGAGGCACCTGATTAATAACTTCAAAAACGCCACCGAATTAGGGGCGGAAGTAATCCAGAAAAAGGCTGACAATACAGCTCATGCAATATTGGAAATTGTGCAGGAAAAAGGTATTACTACTGTTTGCATCGGCAAACCTCATTTAAATTTGTTCCAGATCATATTACGAACTGGTATTTTTAATCAATTATTAAAAACGCTTTCGAAAAACGAAATTGATATCATTATATTATCCTGATGCCTCTGTCTGTCCGAAATAAAATTCGTTTGGGGACACTGTTCCTGTTTTTCTTGTTACTAGTTACCGGTGGTAGCGGTATCTACTTTACTGCAATGCTAAAGCAGGGTTCAAAAACGGTGTTAAAAGACAATTACGAGTCTATATCCTATGGTAATGAGATGCGCAGTAACCTTGACAGTCTTGATATCTACTTTGTAGAAAGGATTAATAATATTGAAAAGATAGTAAGGTTGCAGGAACAAAATGTTACGGAACCGGGAGAGGCCGAGGCAACCGGTAGGTTGCGATTGGCATTTGACAAACTGGCCAAAGGCGACACATCAAGAACTAACATTGCAGTAATGCGAGACGCAATACAGGATGTTATGAACCTGAACATGAAGGCCATTTATCAAAAAAACCTCAAGGCAGAGAAAAGTGCGGAAAAAGCTACAAATTTCATTCTTATCATAGCTGCCTTAATATTTATCGTGGCATTCACTTTTTCGGTCAATTTCCCGTCTATCGTAGCTAACCCTATCAGGGAACTAACTGAGGCCATTACCCAAATAAGCAGTAAAAACTACAAACATCGAATCCATATTGATAATAAGGATGAATTTGGGAAATTGGCCGATGCCTTTAATAATATGGCTGAGCGGCTTGAGTATTTTGAAAGTAGTAGCCTGAACAGGTTGATGTTTGAGAAAAGCCGTGCAGAAGCTGTGATAAATAGTTTAAAGGATGCAAGTATAGGTATTGACAAGAATAATATTGTGTTATTTGCCAACTACCAGGCATTGCAACTTCTGGGCCTAAAGGCGGTCGATATTGTCGGTAGGTCTATAGATGAGATGAGCAAGAAAAATGATCTTTTAAATTTCCTGGTTAACAATGAAACCAGTTCACCGTTTAAGATTGTTGTCGAGAATAGGGAAAATTATTTCATCAGGGAAGTAATTGATGTCGCGCAAGGCGATAACAATAGTAAAGTAATAGTACTACGAAATATTACAACCTTTAAGGAATTAGATGTAGCTAAGACGAATTTCATAGCTACGATTTCGCACGAGTTGAAAACTCCTTTGGCTGCTTCGGATTTTAGCCTAAAGCTATTGGAGGATGAACGTATAGGTAAATTATCTGACGAGCAGAGAGAATTGATACAAAGTCTGAAGCAGGATAATCGGAGGGTATTAAAGATTTTAAGTGAGTTGCTAAACATGTCTCAGGTTGAGACCGGGAAAATTCAATTGGATGTTCAACTTGTAAATCCGTACCTGATCGTTGATAACGCGATTGAGACTATAGCGAGTGCAGCCAAAGAGCGAAATATTAGCATTCAAACAGCATTAGTTGACAGCCTGCCACTGATTCAAGCGGATGCTGAAAAAACAACATGGGTGCTCAATAATTTCCTGACGAACGCAATCAAGTATTCCAACGAAGGTGGTGTAATAAAAATTGATGCTAAGCAGGTAAATGGAAACGTAATATTTTCAGTAACGGATAGCGGACCGGGTATTGCCGGTGAGTACCTTTCCAGGTTGTTTGAACGTTATTTTCAAGTGCCTGGCGCTAAGGCTAAAGGCACAGGTTTAGGCTTAGCAATTTCAAAAGAGTTCATAGAAGCTCAAAAGGGTAAAATATGGGCAGAAAGCGAAATTGGAAAAGGATCAGTGTTTAGTTTTTCATTGCCAATTAATCCTCGTAAAGCTCTTGGCTAACAGTCAATTTGGTCTAATTTTATTCTCGATAATTGCAGTTCTCTCGCAGTCAATAATATAATGAGTAATTCGTGAATCGTATTGGCACTCGCACTTCATTGTGTTGATATCAATATTTTGTATAGGCGGGTTCTGTCACCTCTCTCCGCTTCAAAAGATAAGAGCCCCTTAATTGGGGCTTTTTTTATTATCATGGCGCGTACTGGTATTCCTTATTACTTATAACTGAAGCATGAGGTTCCCCCTTCGGAGATGCCGAAGGATGCATTACATTGTAGCCTATAGTAGCAGTAGCCATGTGTGCAAACGTGCTGCAACAATGCACTATGCCTGAATCGGTGCATGTAATAAAAGCTATAATTAAGGCTACTGCTGTTATAGTGGGTCAACGGCCGCTTTCAACATATCTGTATATGACATCATACCTGAGAATCAGGATTGTTCACCACATCAAGTATACGGAAACGCTTAAGCCCTGCGGGCACCTTCCACCGTACTTCTTCTGATTTTCTAAACCCAATGAGAGCTGCCCCCATTGGGGTAATTACAGAAATCTTATTTTGTTTTATGTCAGCATGCTCGGGCATTACAATTGTAAACTCAAGCACTTTCTGGGTATCAAGGTCTAATATCGATACCCGGGAATTTAGCTTAACGCAGTGCTTAGGGAAAGCATCTTTTGTTACGATTACTGCCCGTTTCAGTTCATGCGCCAATGACATTTCTTCGTTCCTATCCGGTAGTTTATCTACGTAGGGCTTAAGCAGTTTATAATCCTCTTCTGTAATAATCACCGGATTTAGTTCTTTGATATGCATATTTGATCTTTTTTTAGTTTAAACTGGATGCTCTTAATGAATTGTCTTTTCGCCTGCCATTCTTGTAGTTGAAGTATATTTCCTGGAAACTTTTCGTACTCAGGGTATCTATCTTTCTGAAAAATCTGGATGGTGCAACATCGTCTAAAGTGTTAAATCCGCACGCTTCCATCATTTCTACTACAGCGTGAAGTGTGTTTCTGTGGAAGTTTGCCACACGGACACGTTTATCGGTAACACTAAGGCCTTTATATAATGAAGGCTGTTGGGTTGCAATGCCAACGGGACATTCCCCACTGTCGCACTTCAGCGCCTGGATGCAGCCTAAAGACATCATCATTCCCCTGGCACTATAACATGCCCCTGCTCCTAATGCTAATACTTTTAAAATATCAAATGCAGTAATGATGCGCCCCGATGCTATCACCGTAATATCTTTTCGAAGGTTAAAGACATCCAATGTTTGCGATACAAACGATAGCGCGTCATATAAGGGCATGCCCATATTGTCTGTAAATTCCAATGGGGCTGCCCCGGTGCCGCCTTCAGAGCCATCTACGGAAATAAAATCCGGTATAATACCTGTAACTATAATAGCGTTGCAGATATCAATGAATTCCTGTTTATCTCCAATGCACATTTTAAAGCCCACCGGCTTACCCCCGGATAATTCCCTGAGAGACCCAAGAAACTGCATTAGCTCAGTGGGGGTAGAGAATGCGGAGTGTGCAGGAGGGGAGTATACAGTGGTATTAGGCTCAACATTTCTGATAGATGCTATCTCCACGGTATTCTTTGCCGCCGGTAATATGCCTCCATGGCCAGGCTTAGCACCCTGCGATAGTTTTAATTCTATCATTTTCACGCTTGGGCGCGTTGCGTTAATATGGAATAGCTCCGGGAAGAATTTTCCTTCTGCATCTCTGCAGCCAAAGTACCCCGTACCAATTTGCCATATCAGATCGCCGCCACGTATGTGATAGTCGCTGATACCACCTTCGCCGGTATTATGTGCAAACCCTTCCAGAGCGGCCCCTTCATTCAGTGCGCTGATGGCAGTTTTGCTTAATGCCCCGTAGCTCATTGCGCCTATATTAAGAATGCTGGCTCTGTAGGGTTGGCTACATTGTTTGTTGCCGATTTTCACACGCAAGTTTTTATCCGGGATATGAACGGGAAATGTTGAATGTGCCACCCATTCGTGCCCAGGCTTATTGGGGTCGCTCTGCATACCGAAAGGCACAGTTTGCCTTACATTCTTCGCCCGTTGGTAAACTATGGCCCGCTGCCTCCGATTAAACGGTCTGCCATCAAGGTCGGACTCTCCGAAATACTGCCTTATCTCAGGACGTATCGATTCAAAAAAATACCGAAAGTATCCAACCAGAGGGAAATTCCGGAGAATGGTATGCTTACGTTGCCTGGTATTATGTATGGCCAACCAAAATGTAGATATCGTGATTGACAATGCTGCAAGAAGCCAATATTTATCTGTTAATAAGGCAGCAGCTAAGACTAATACGTTCAGAACAAAGAGTATCCAAAGTATTATGCCTTTAGCCGAAACCTTTGTGAGATTTCGTGACATGATTGAAATATTGTAAATGAAAAAAAGGAGATACCGAAGTAGTCCCCGGAACTATGCTTGCAAGTCCGGGGCTATAGTATTAAAGTCCTTAAAGCTGGATAGATAATATAGCTTGTAACAAAAACAATGGAAGTGATGAGGGTGTATTTCATGCATCACAATATTACTATCCATGCCATAATTTTTGGCAGCGACGTGTAATATATGATGTGTTGAAAACATGATATAACAAAGTTAAGAATTATTTGTATTCTATTTGTTAAAGTAGGTTTTAACCGATCAGGTATAGGAATAAAATATAGTTGATGCCGATATCTAAACGTTTGCTATCGGCATCCCTCTAATCTGAGATGATAAAATTCTACCAGCCACCTCCTGAAGAACGGTATACGGTTATTAAAGACATAAAGAGTTTTTTCTTTGTCTCCACTTGGTTGATCTCTGCTTCCAGCACATTGCGTTGTGCTGTTATCACCTCCAAATAATTTGCATAACCAACTTTGAACAGATCATTAGAAGTAGAAATGGCGTCTGAAAGTACTTGCACTTCCTGTCGATTTAAATCGTAAATATGACGCAGGTTATCCATATTACTAAGTGTCGTTTGTATTTCCTGAAATGCGTTTAATACAACCTTGTTATAATTGTGATGGGCTTCAAGCTGCTCCGCTTGCGCCCTGTTAAGGCTACCTTTTAATGCGCTTCTATTAAGCAATGGTGCCGTAGCACCGCCAATTATTCCATAAGCTATAGATGCGGGATTAAGGAGCAGTCTACTGTTAAATGAGCTGTATCCTAAAAAAGGGGATAGTGTTAAAGCTGGCAGTAATGCGGCTTTCGCTGCGCCCACATCAGCTTTCGTTGCCTTAAGCTCGGCCTCTGCCTGCAATACATCTGGCCGCCTGTTTAGAACGTCTTGCGGAAGCCCCACTGTTACCTGTTCAGGTAGCTTTTGTTGTAGGAAATTTGAATTCCTGGGTATGGCTTGCGGAAATCTGCCCAACAGATAGTTCAATTCATTTTCAGTTTTTTTAATGCTCTGTTCCGTTTCTGCCAGTAGGCTTTTTGTTCTTAGCAATTGTGCCTGAAATTGTTGTATCGCCAAAGCGGTTGTTCTTCCGGCTTCTTTCTGCACTTCTGCTATATTTACTACGCTGTCCTGCAGCGCAATGTTCCTTTTCAATATCGCCACTTCTTCATCCAATGCCAGTAACTCGAAGTATCTGAATGAAACTTCTGCTACCAATGTTGTTATTACCAGGTTACGCGCCTGTTCTGTTCCTAACAATCGCATATACGCGGCCTTTTTTTGATTCTTGAGCTTTCCCCATAAGTCTATTTCCCAACTGCTTCTCAAACCAAGAAAGTAATACGGCACCATAGGGAGCGATACCTTTTGGTCTTCACTAACATTGCCGGATAAGTTGGTGTCGAAGTTGCCAACACCCTCCATAGTGTAGTCGCCATACTTCTGCGTAGAAGCATTCGCCGTAGCTTCTACAGAAGGCAGCATGGCACCCTTACGAATCCTGAAAAACGACCGCGCTGTTTCTATACGTTGCATAGCGATATATACATCAGGGTTCTGTTTTACAGCCACATCTATCAGCTGTACCAGGAAGGTGTCCACAAAAACTTTGGAACGACTCACCATATTGTCGGGCTCTGCTGCCGTCTTGCCTGTAAAAACAGAAGGCAATGCCGCTGGAGGAGCAGATATAGTATGGGGCGTTTTACAACTTGCTACCCATAACACAATTGGAAGTATTACAAGAAACTGTATTTGCTTATTAAATAGCATTTCGAATGTTTTTTTACTTAGCTAAAATCGAAAAGTTCTCCAAGGAAGGATTTCTTCTTGTATGGTTTGTTGTATTTCTTACCGACGGCATCATACGTTTCGCTCTTATAGGTGCTGGTTGCTTCTGTTTTTACTGCAGCATATTCCAGCATTTTGTCAAGCTCACCTTTATCGAGCCATATACCACGGCATGCGGGACAATAATCGATTTGTATGTTATGCCTCTCAGACATGAGTAAGGTTTCATTACAGTGCGGACATTTCATATGTTATTTTTTTAGCTGAGGTTGTTTGTTTCAGATACAGCATCATGAGGTATTTTCATGCCTGTTTTTATTTTTTTTAATACGAGTTGTCTTTTGCGTTTTCCGCGTCCTATGCTTGCAAATAGGACGTATAATCCGGGAACTATTATGACGCCGAATATCGTTCCTGTCAGCATTCCCCCGGCTGCCGCAGTGCCTATCGACCTATTTCCCATAGCACCCGCACCTGTTGCAATACACAACGGTATTAAACCGGCTATAAAGGCAAAAGAAGTCATCAAGATGGGCCGAAGCCTGGACACAGCACCATCTATGGCAGACTTAAGGATACTCGCACCTTCGTTTCTTCTCTGGATGGCAAACTCTACTATCAGTATGGCATTTTTCCCTAGCAATCCGATAAGCATTACCAATGCTACTTGTGCATAAATATTGTTTTCCAGGCCTGCCAGCTTTAGAAATAAGAAGGAACCAAATATGCCCGTAGGCAGGGAAAGGATTACAGGCAGGGGTAATAAAAAACTCTCGTATTGCGCAGCCAGCAACAGGTAAACAAACATTAAACAAATAATAAAAATGAATATTGCCTGATTGCCTGAAAGTATTTGCTCGCGGGTCATACCAGACCATTCTATATCATAGCCTCTCGGCAACTCTGCCTTCGCTATGCGTTCAACTTCAGCTATCGCATCCCCGCTACTATATCCATTCGCAGCTTCTCCGTTTATCATGGCTGAGGTATACATATTGTATCGTGTCAGTTGCTCCGGTCCATATACACGCTCCATACGTATAAACGTGGAGTATGGTACCATCTCACCTTTATCATTCTTTACATAAAGGTTTAACACATCTTCAGGCTTGCTTCTGTACTGCGGCCCGGCTTGTAGCATCACCTTATACATCTGTCCGAAGCGGATGAAATTGGTAGTGTAGTAACTGCCTAGTAATGTTTGAAGGGTGGCAAGGGCATTGTCTATGGTTATTCCTTTTTTAGCAGCCATTTCCTGGTCTACATGTATCAGGTATTGAGGGAAATTCGGATCAAAACCGGTAAATACATTGGTAACTGCTTGTGATGCATTGAGTGCGGTAACGAACTTCTTTGTAACATCAGCGGTTTTCTGCAAATCATCAGAGCCGGATTTGTCAAGGAGCCTCAATTCAAATCCACTGGCATTACCAAAGCCAGGAACAGTGGGAGGAGGAAAGAACTGGATACTGGCATCTGTCACTTTTTCGGCCCGTTTATTGAGTTCTTGGATAATCTCCTCTAGTGATTCCTTGCGCTCATCCCATGGTTTCAGGTTTATCATTCCCATTCCGTACGAAGCACCTGCTACATCGCTCATCAAGCTGAAGCCCGCGAGTGTAGAGACAGACTCCACCGCATCTATCCCTTTAGTAGCTTTTTGTATTTCATTCAATACTTCTTCCGTGCGCTCCAGCGTGGCACCCGGTGGCGTAGTTACGTTCACATAGATCATCCCCTGATCTTCCGTGGGTATAAAGCCGGATGGAAGTATGGCACTGAAACCCCAGGTAGCAAAGAAGAATAGGATGAGCATCCCAAATGTTATTGCCCTGCGTCCGGCTATTTTCTTAAGAAAGCCTGTATATCCATTAGATAGCTTGTCGTACCCCCTATTGAATTTTGTGAAGAACTTGTTTAACCAGCCCTTGGATGCTTTAGCAGGGGTATGATGGCGCAACATGATCGCACACAATGCCGGGGTTAGCGTCACGGCATTAATTCCGGAGATAACAATTGCTATTGCAAGGGTTAGTGAGAATTGCCTGTAAAACACACCTACCGGCCCTTCCATAAAAGCCACCGGCACAAACACGGCAGACATTACGAGCGTAATGGCTATAATAGCGCCGCTGATGTCTTTCATAGCTGCAAGGGTAGCCTCCAGGGGAGGCATGTGTTCTTCTGTCATTTTGGTATGCACCGCCTCTACCACTACAATCGCGTTGTCTACCACAATACCTATGGCTAATACCAGCGCAAAAAGAGTGAGCAGGTTAATAGAGAACCCCAGCATCTGCATAAAAAATAGCGTGCCTATCAGGGCTACTGGCACTGCCAGTGCAGGAATCAGCGTAGACCTGAAATCCTGAAGGAACAAAAAGACGACAATGAATACCAATATAAAAGCCTCTACGAGGGTTACCAGCACTTCGCTGATAGACGCATCAAGGAAACGCGAAACATCATAACTAATATTGTATGTCATGCCTGGCGGAAAAGATGATTCTTTCAACTCCGCCATGCGTGTTTTTATGTTTTCAATTACCGCCTTCGCATTCGACCCCGGGCGTTGCTTTATCATGATAGATGCAGAAGGACGGCCATCCGTCATCGAGGTCATGTCATAATCCAGCGACGCAAATTCTACGTCGGCAATGTCTTTCAATCGCAATACGGAACCATCACTTTCTGCACGTAGCACAATATCTGAATATTGTTCAGGCTTGGTATATTTTCCTGTGTAACGCAACACATACTGAAGCGGTTGATTCATTTTTCCGGAGCTTTCGCCCGTTTTCCCCGGGGCTGCTTCTACATTCTGCGCCCGGATGCCTTCTATTACTTCCTCTGCAGAGATATTATAGGCATGCATTCTGTCTGGCTTCAGCCATACGCGCATAGAATAATCTCGTGCGCCCATGATCTCCACAAAACCTACTCCGTCAATCCTTTTTAGTTCTTTAAGAACATTGATGTCCGCAAAATTGTAAATGAACATCTCATCGGCAGTAGTGTCTGTACTCAATACATTGAGATACATAAGCATACTGTTCACCTCTTTCTCTGTTGTAACACCTGCTTTAATGACTTCTTCGGGCAGCTCGTCCAAAACTGTGGTTACACGATTCTGAACGTTTACTGCTGCAATGTCAGGATCAGTCCCTACTTTGAAATAAACCTGGATGATTGTCATCCCATTATTACTGGTAACAGTAGACATGTAGGTCATGCCCGGCACACCGTTAATGGCACGCTCCAGCGGTGTGGCTACTGCTTTTGTACATACCTCAGCATTGGCACCGGTATAGTTTGCTGTTACAATAACTGACGGCGGTACAATATCTGGGAACTGGGTAACCGGCAGTTTGAATAAAGCCAGAACACCCAAAAGGACAATAACTAGCGAAATGACCAGTGAAAGTACTGGCCTTTTAATAAAGGTTGCAAACATGTTAAGGAAGATTGTGTATGCTCGGTTAGAGTATGTTCTTTTTAATTAAACTGTCAAGGCTCACCAAAGCAGGAGATACTACCATGCCGTCCTTGATGTTTTGTATGCCTTCATAAACAATCGTTTCTCCTTCCTTCAAGCCCGATTCAACTACATAGAACCCGTTCAGCCTGGCTTTAGGTTTGAAATTGCGCATACTGATCTTGTTCGCTTTATCAACAACGAATACATAGTTCTTGTCCTGTATCTCGAAGGCAGCTTTTTGTGGAAGCACCAACGCATCTTCCACATCACGGGTAAGTTTTATCTTTCCGGTCGCTCCATGTTTTAATAAATGCCCGGGATTGGGGAAACGGGCCCTAAACGCGATAGAGCCGGTATTTTCCTGAAATTCGCTGACCACAATTTCGATCTTTCCTGGAAATTGGTATTCTTTCCCATCAGCTAGAATGAGATGTACAATTTTATCTGCGGTATCCTTTGTTTGATGTTGTGTACGCAGATATTCCAGGTATTCATTTTCAGAAATGTTGAAGTATGCAAATACAGAATTAATATCGGAAACACTGGTTATTAAGGTCCCTTCTTCTAATAAACTACCTGCTTTCAACGGTATCCTGTCTATAATACCGTCATAAGGTGCGTATATCCGGGTATATGAGAGTTTCGCTTTGGCATGGTCTAAAGCAGCCCTGGCTTCCTCAATTCTTGCGTTTCCCGCACTGAATTTTGCTTTTGCTACGTCCAATTCGGTTGGGGAAAGTATCTTCTTGTTTACCAGCATTTTTACACGCTCCAGTTCCAGTTCTACTGTTTTGGCATCCGCAATAATGCTGTTTAGGCTGGCTTTGGCTTTGCTCACCTCGGCCTTGTACTCTTCGTCACTTATCGTAAATAAGAGCTGTCCTTTCTTCACAAGCATACCTTCATCTACATGAATCTTCTCCAGGAATCCGGATAGCCTGCTTCTTAATTCTACATTTTGAATAGCTTGTATATCTGCAACATAGACCCTGTCCAGAGATATATCTTTTTCAATAATCCTAGTTACCGGTATTCTCCTTCTTTCTTCTGAGGAGTTGGGGTTCGTATTTGTGTTACATGAAATAGCCAGCACTCCAAGCAATGGAATGCCCCAAAAAGCACCTTTACGCATGATCGTTGCGTTTTAAATTTTATTTGTTAGCAAAGTTGTTCGCATTGGAACAAAGAAATCAGAGGGAACCCTGCTAATCAAAATAAGGTGTATCGGAAGAGGAATAAATAGTAGGCGGGTTTTGTTACATCCGCCAAGGCGTTCAACAGGGTAATTCTATCATTTAATGGAGCCGATTGACAGGAGTTGTACTCCAGCACCTGAACTGCACTAATCTTTTTTGCAAGATATTTAACCTTAACCTTTGAATGCCTGAGGGCATGAACGTCCGAATGATCCATCGGCGCATCATCTGCAATGACATAAGCATTTTCAGGAACATGTTCCAGGTAGCTTAAGGCATTTTGACGGGATAACTGACCGGGGAGGAATTGTGAGTAAACACTTCCCAATGATATGGAAATAAATGCAGCCATTAACACAAGGAAGCCGATAAGCCTTGCTGATAGCACCCTTGTATGTAAAAACGGTCGCATTCTCTATATCATTCTTTTTGCGCAGCAAAGATAAAATAAAAATGTTTTTGAAATGTTAATAGTCACGAGCGCGGGTTAACATAGCAGCTGTAACACCTTTAGATATTGTTCTCTACATGTGCTGAGTTTAAATTGAAAAGTATGATGCTGATCTATGTAATATGATACCAGTCATACAGATTGATGATATTGAATATATTTCTATGTAGTGTAGATATTTAATTTAGTCGTCTAAATAGATATACTATGAAACAAACCTTATTTTTTATCTGTTTGCTTATTGATGCATTCGCCGTAAATGCCCAATATTCCTTTACCGGCTTCGATCTGAACTTTTCAGGTTCATCCAATCCTGCATCTATTACAGTATCGAATGGTAATATGTATTTTTCTGCCGAACATGCAACATCAGGGGAGGAGCTTTGGATAAGTAATGGTTGGTTTGGCGGCACGGCCATGGTAAAGGACATCAATCCGTTGGGCAGTTCCTATCCCCAATATCTTGTTGGCAACAACAAAAAACTTTTTTTCTCAGCAGATAATGGCAGTGACGGCGTTGAAATTTGGTGGACAGATGGTACAGCGGTGGGTACCAAGATGATAAAAGATATAGTACCCGGCAACGCAAGCAGCAATCCTCAATTGCTTACGGCGTATTATGAAAATGTAATATTCAGAGCATATACGCCTGCTAATGGCTATGAATTATGGATAACAAATGGCACTGATATTGGCACAAGAATGGTTAAGGATATTAACCATGGCAGCAATAGTTCCAGTCCGGCAGCTTTCCATTTGTATGGTGGCAGAATATATTTTGCAGCAGAAGACGGGGCTAATGGTGCAGAATTGTGGGTAACGGATGGCACAGTATCGGGTACGCAAATGCTAAAAGATATTAATCCGGGTGCCAATAGTTCAAATCCGGGTGCATTTACAGAGTGTAACGGGAAACTTTTTTTCACGGCTGATTCCGACCCTATGTTGAATGGCCAGGAGCTATGGATAACAGATGGTACAACAGCCGGCACGCAGATGGTAAAAGATATTAATCCGCTCTCAGCCCCCGGTTTTACCGGTGCCGGCCTGATTGCTTATCACAATAAAGTGTACCTGGCTGGTAATGATCCTGTATATGGTATGGAACTGTTTGTAAGTGACGGTACTACGGCAGGCACACATATGGTCAGTGATATTAATAATGCAGGCGATAGTTATCCTAAATACTTCTGTGTATACAATGACAAACTATATTTTAATGCATTGACCCCAACAGAAGGTTATGAACTGTGGGCAACTGATGGCACTGCCGTAGGCACGCATCTGGTATCAGACATATTTACTGGTGGTTCATCTGACCCGAGAAATCTGAAAGTTTATGGTAATCGTCTTGTATTTACTGCTAATAAAGCTACTGCCGACAGGCAGGTATATGTGTCAAATGGTACTGCCATCGGAACAAATAGTATAATGCCGCTTTCTGCTACTAAAACGGACCCCATAGCAAGCTTTTCGCCTTTGGTGGAATATAATAACAGCTTGTATTATCAGGCCAACTATAACAGTATTGGTAATGAGTTGTGGTCACTTAAAGATACCATATTGTATAACCATATTTCTCAAACACAGTTGTGGGCTGATTGCTCGATTTATCCCAACCCCTGCAGCAATAGTTTTACGATAAAAAATGAAAAGTCTTATTTCCCCGAGGGTACTATGCTGAATATTTACAATTTACTTGGACAAGTCATCAAATCAGAAACACTTAACCGTCAAAACGAAGCGGTCATACGAGTTGATAATGTGCCGAAGGGTGTGTACATCGTTAAAATTTCAATCGGAGATATTGAAATGACAAGACGATTGGCAATTGAATAGGCATCAATAGCACAATATAGAGTGCTTATTGTTGTTTGCTGCAGTAGCTATTCATACATGAAACGAATATATTACAGCAGATAGCTTAGTAATTATTATGGATCAGAGCATATTTACAGACAAAGAACAAGCTCCGTCTACCAAAGACCTGGAAACCGCACTTGGCACTACCCAAATGCTTTGGGCAGAATTAGTAAAGTATATATTCGATCATTGCCCTCAAGCTTATGAAGAATGGAACTATTCTAAATTTGGCTGGAACTATAGGGTAAAAGACAGTAAAAGGGTAGTTGTATATTTTATGCCTTGCAATGGATATTTTAAAGCCTCTGTGGTACTTGGTAAAAAGGCCGTGGCGGATGCGCTTAATAGCAAGATTTCGCAAACCATTAAGCAGATAATATTGAATGCAAAAGTGTACGCTGAGGGCACCGGTATAAGAGTGGATGTACAAAATGATACAACGCTTAAAGACATAAAACAACTGGTCGAAATCAAACTACGGCATTAAACTCCAACTATATCAACCCCAAAATCATTCTTCTTTAAAATCGATGGGTATTATTATTAGATGCATAATGATTATAGCTGTCTTGTTCGTGACAAGGCTAAATGTGTTTGCCGCTTTTGATGATTTGCAGGCATCAAAATCTGAATTGATAAAACGGTATTACAAACTGGGTGGTATGCCTCTTTGGCCGCGAGGTGGTAGGGGAGATACAACGATATATCAGTTATTTAAGCAATTGCTGGATTCGTGTGCTTATGAAGGCTTGGATAAAGATGATTACCATTATGATAGGCTTTTCGCTGTTCGATTGAAAGGCTATCCCGACACAACATGGCAACAGCTATACACAAACGCTATCATATATTACTGCAAAGACATTTGTGAGGGTACGGGTATTGGCAATATTATCAGTTATAATGGCCTGCCTGAGTTAAGCTATGATCCTCTGCTCCGAAAAATAGCGGAGATTGAAACCAAAGCCGATCTTGAAAAACTGGTAGGTTCTTTGCAACCTGCCATACAGCCATTCAACTTGTTGAAAAATGAAATCAGGGAAGCAATATTAAATAATAATGCACTTAAGATTAGCCGGCTGAAAAATAGTATGAATTGCCTTAGGTGGATATCGCATTTTCAGTTTCAAAAATGTGTAGTAGTAAATATCCCTTCTGCAACGTTGAACTATTATGAAAAGAACGATGTAATACTTAATATGAAGATTGTGGCAGGCAAACCATCAACAAAAACACCACGGTTTGCAGCTTATTGTAATGAGGTAATTCTGTACCCATATTGGCATGTACCAAGAAGCATTGCAGTAAACGAGTTGTTACCGGTATTCAAACGCAGGCCGGCTGCTCTTGCCTATATGAATTTGCAAGTGTTGGATTCCCGTGGCAGAATTGTAGCTCCTTCCACTATAAATTGGAAACAATACAATAAGTATAATTTCCCTTATCAACTTCGGCAATCTACAGGTTGTGATAACGCTTTAGGTGTTATAAAATTCAATTTAACTTCTCCATACAGCGTTTATATGCACGATACTAACCTGAAAGGCGCCTTTACATCGCAAAACAGATACCTAAGCCATGGTTGTATTCGGATTGAAAAACCCGTTCAGCTCGCAAATTATTTGATTCCCAATAAAATAGATAGTGCTTTTCTGCAAGCCTGTATTCGCAACCAGAGGCCTGTTGTGTATAAGCTTGAAGAGCAGGTGCCTGTTTTTGTGTTGTATATGACCGCCTGGACAGATGAAGCAGGCGGTGTAATCTATTACAAGGACATTTATAATCTTTAAACTAACTCTCAACAATTATTGCTGTTATAATTAACCAGCATCACATGCTAAAATGATGCTGGTCAGGTTTGTTTATTTTGTAATATGGTAGCTTTAGTTGATGTATTGAAAGATGGAAAAGAAACAATATAGAACAAAAACTATGGTACAGTCATCTGCCGTGTATGGGTTGGGCTTTATTGGTGCCCTTGTATATTTTCTTCAGCATGTCTCAAGCTTTGGAGATGGTTTACTTGGAGTGTTAAAAGCGTTTGTATGGCCTGCGTTCCTTGTTTACAAGGTGCTCGAATATCTTAAAATGTAGTTACGAAATAAATGAGAGACAAAGGCACAAGAGTACTTTTTTTGATCAAATTGATACACACAGTAATCTGGGTAATTTTAAGTTCTGCAGTTTTTTATGTGGTTTGGAGCGGATTCAGTGGCAGGCTCACCCCGTATTCCTGGATAGCGGCGTTTGCTATTGCAATAGAAGGAATGGTGCTAATGGCATTCCACAA